>CAITYE010000517.1 GCA_903896535.1 uncultured Paracraurococcus sp. | reverse complement strand
CTACCAGAACCAGCTCGGCCGGGCGAAGCAACGCTATCTGGAGGCGGCGCAATACCCCCTCGCCTTCTACGGCCAGGTCGCCTCGATCAGCCTCTCGGAGCCACCGGCAACCCTCACCCAGCGCATACAGCAGACCGGCTCACCAGTAGCGAGCCCGGCGCAGCAGGCCGCCTTCGAGCGCAATGAGCTGGTCGGCGTGGTCCGCGCCCTAACGAATGTCGGGGATTATCGCCGGACCCGGCAATTCCTGCTGCGGTTGGAGGAGCTGTCCCACGACCCGGCCGAGGATCTGCTGGTGGTGCGGCTGGCGGCGACGACCGGCCGGCCCGATCACCCCATCTGGGTCGTGCGCCGCGCCGCCGCTGGCGGCCTGCAGGCCCGCCAGGAAGGCTGGCCAACGCCATGGCCGGCGCCGAGCAGCAGCGTCGAGCCGGCGCTGGTCTATGCGATTGCCCGCCAGGAGAGCAATTTCGACCCGGAGGCGGTCTCCTCAGCCAATGCGCGCGGCCTGATGCAGCTGCTGCCGGCAACCGCGCAGCAGGTGGCGCGTCGCCTCAGCCTCGCGCATCAGCCGAACATGCTGACCAGTGATCCGGCGCACAACATGCGCCTCGGCGCCGGCTACCTGGAGATGTTGAGTGAGCGGTTCGGCGGCGCGGTGCCGTTCATGGCCGCTGGCTACAATGCCGGGCCCGGGCGGGTCGACCAATGGGTCGGCGATTTCGGCGACCCGCGCCAGGGTCAGATCGCGATGCTCGACTGGATGGAGCAGATCCCCTTCACCGAAACCCGCAACTATGTCCAGCGGGTGATCGAGAACATGGCGGTCTATCGCGCGGCCGACCCGCAGGCGGCCGCGCTGGAACATCCGATGACGGCTTGGCTGAAGGCGGCGAAATGAGACGGCGGTTTTTCTCGGCACGCGATGGTCTGCAGCTTTCAGCGCTGGAATGGGAAGGGCCGGAGACCGCTTTACCGGTGCTCTGCCTGCCCGGCTTCTCGCGCAATGCACTCGACTTCGCCGATCTCGGCGCGCGCCATGCCGGCCGGCGGCGGGTGATCGCACTCGATTATATTGGCCATGGTGAGAGCGCCCGGGCCGGGCTGGACCGCTACACCTTGCCGCTGGTGATCGGCGATGTGCTGGATTGTCTGGCCGCCCTGCGGCTGCCGCGGGCGGTAGTGGTCGGCACCAGCATGGGTGGCGTGCTGGGCATGGTGCTCGGCGTGCTGCGGCCCGGGATGCTGGCCGGGCTGGTGCTGAACGATTCCGGGCCGCGCCTGGATGCCGGCGGGCTGACCAGCGCGCGCGAGATGATCGGCAACGATTCCGGCTTCGCCCAGCTGGACGATGCCGCCGCCTTCATGCGCAAGCTGCTGCCGGAGACTGGCATCCCCGCCGACCATTGGCTGGCGGCGGCCGAGAGCAGCTATCGCCAGGCCGAGAATGGCCGCTGGTATGCCCGCTGGGACCCGGCGCTGCTGCAAGCGCTGCCCAAGGCCGAAGCCGGCCCGACCGAGCTTTGGGACATGTTCCAGGCGCTGGCCGCGGTACCGCTGCTGTTGCTCTGGGCCCAGGAGAGCAAGGTGCTCTCGGCGGCAACCGTCCTGGAAATGCGCCGCCGCAAGCCGGATCTGGAACTGCTCTCCCTGCCCGGGCTGGAGCACGCACCTTGGCTCGGCCTGCCGGCGGCGGTGGCGCGGATCGATGCCTTCATCGGCCGGCTGGGATGAAAGCGGGTCTCGCCAGCGCCATTGCCGGGCTGGGCGGCATCGGCCGGCTACGGCCGGCACCTGGCACCTGGGGCTCGGCTGCCGCGCTGCCGCTGGCATGGGCGGGGCCCGGCTGGTGCCTCGGCGCGGCCTTCTTGCTGACGCTGGCCGGCTGGCTGGCGCTGCGCGCCCTGCCCGCCGATGCGGTGGGCGCTGATCCCGGCTGGGTGGTGGTGGACGAGGCCGCCGGGCAATGCCTGGCGCTCGCCGCCCTGCCGGCGGCGGCGGGCTGGCCCGGGGTGCTGCTGGCTTTCCTGCTGTTTCGCGGCTTCGATATCGCCAAGCCGGGTCCGGTCGGCTGGGCAGATCGCCGCGCCGGACCCTTCGCGGTGATGCTGGACGATCTGTTGGCCGGGGCGCTGGCGGCCGGCGTGATTGGCGCGCTGCGGGGATTGGGGCTGTGAGGGAACGATGCTGAATCCAGGAACGCTGGCCGAGGCGGCGGCGCTGCTTGAACGTCTGGGCGCGCGCGGCCTCACCCTGGCGACGGCGGAAAGCTGCACCGGCGGGCTGATCGCCGCGACGCTGACCGCCATCGCCGGCAGCTCGGCGGTGGTGACCCATGGCTTCGTCACTTATTCGAACGAGGCCAAGCGCGACGTCCTGGGCGTGCCCTGGGGCGTGCTGGAGGGTTATGGCGCGGTCAGCGAAAGCGTGGCGCGGCGGATGGCCGAAGGCGCGCTGGCGCGCAGCGGGGCGGCGCTGGCGGTGAGTTGCACGGGCATTGCCGGGCCGGGCGGGGCAACGCCTGGCAAGCCGGTGGGCCTGGTGCATCTCAGCGTGGCAGGGCGGGACGGGGCGGTGCTGACGCGCCGCTGCGTCTTCCCCGGCGACCGGACGGCGGTGCGCGCCGCGACCGTCGACACCGCCTTCGCCATGCTGCGCGGGCTGGTCTAGCAGGCTGCTGAAATTCAACATCGGAGACGCATCGAAAGAGCGAAACGAGCGAAGTGAGTAGGTCCCACGAATCATTCGTGCTCCGGTTGAGGCTGCGGTGAATCAATCTTTCGTCCAGCCGCGTTGGAAATCGAATTTCAGCAGCCTGCTAGAGCATGCTGCGTTCGCATTCGCTCACGCACCCTGCTCTAACGGTTGTTTGGTCGCGGGATTCAGCGTTATCGGCGATTCCGCCTCAACGCATCCCGCTCTAGGGGCAATATTTTTCAGATTAGTGCCCCGACCTTCTCCTGCGGTCGGCACAGCGCTGTCCTCTTTGGCGATACGACAATCGGTCGCTCGATCAGGATGGGATGTGCGGCGATGGCGCGCGCCGTCGCCGCATGCTGCCAGCCGGTGGTCCAGAAGCTCTCCCGGAGTTGGGGATGGAGCGGGCATTGGCTGCAATCTATCACCACCGCACTGTCATAGAGCCGCCCCTGCGGATTGAACTGGATGACGTTGTCACCGACGAAGCTGTAGCGGCCGACTGTATCGGGCTGGAAATAGCTGGCGGCATCGTGCCAATCGAAGCCGGATCCCCCCATGGTGATCATCGCACCGCGCACGGCCGGCTGCTGCGCGGCATCGGCCATGCCACGCAGCATCGCTGGCATCCCATTATCATAATAGAAGAAACTGTTGCCGATTCGGATCATCCTATCCACCGGCGGCGGCCCGGGATGGCGCGCATGCGGTGTCTCGGTCCGCCCCGGCGAGGCCCATAGCGGGGCAATCAGCGACAAGACGATAAGGCGCAAGGCGCGGACCCTCCGAAGCGCGGACGACAGACTGGCGCCAGCCCGGCGACCCCGACCAGGCCGGACCGCATTGCGCCGCCCCGCCCGGCCTGCCAGCCTGCGACAGCAAATCCGGAGATTCCCATGGCACGGCTGCCCTATCTCGAGAAATCCGACCTCGCACCCGAGGATCAGGAGCTGCTGAAACGCGGCATCGCGCTGCATAAGTGCATGGCGAACAACCCCGCGGCGGCGCGCGCCATGGGCGCGCTCGGCCAGTATCTGCGCCACAGCACGAAGTTGGATGCGCGGGTGCGGGAGTTGGTGATCCTGCAGATCGGCTGGCTGGCACGCAGCCCCTATGAATGGTCGCATCATGTGAAGATCGGCAAGGATTTCGGCGTCACCGATGCCGATATCCAGGCACTGATGGCCGAGACCGAGGGCCAGGAGACCGCGCTCGGCGCACTGGAGCGGCTGGCGTTGAAGGCCGCGCGGGAAGTGTATGCCGGGGGCTGCTCCATGGCGACCTTCGCCGCGTTGCGCGCTGCCCTGCCATCTGACCAGGTGGTGGATGTCGTGCTCGCGGCCTCGTTCTATTGCGCCGTGGTGCGGGTGCTCGCCTCGCTCGAGATCGATGTCGAGCCGGAGTATCTGCCCTATCTGGCCAAGTATCCCTTCCCCGTCTGAGGTGAGCCGATGAGCGCCATGCCGAAGCCGCGCGGGCGGCAATTTTTCGCCAATCCGGGCCCGACCAACATCCCGGACAGCGTGCTGCACGCGGTCGCGCATGTGACGGTCGACTTCAACGACCCGGCCTTCCTCAGCGTCTATGAGGGCTGCGTGGCCGGGCTGAAGCGTATCCTGAAGACCGAGCAGGAGCTGTTCTTCTACACCGCCTCCGGCCACGGCGCCTGGGAGGCAAGCCTCGTCAACCTGCTTTCGCCCGGCGACCAGGTGCTGGTGCTGGAGACCGGCTATTTCTCCGAGAGCTGGGCGAAGATGGCGAAGGATCTCGGGATCGAGGTCCGCACGCTGGCGGCGGATTGGCGGCGCGGCATCGACATGGCGGCGCTGCGGGCGGCGCTGATCGACGATAGCGGCCATGCCATCAAGGCCGTCTGCGTCGTCCACAACGAAACGGCCACGGGGATGATGATCCCCCTGCCGGAGGTGCGCGCTGCACTCGATGCGACGCAGCATCCGGCGCTGTTCCTGGCGGATACCATCAGCTCGCTCGGCAGCCTCGATTTCCGCATGGATGAATGGGGCATCGATATCTGCGTCGGCGGCAGCCAGAAGGGGCTGATGCTGCCGACGGGAATGAGCTTCACCGGCGTTTCGGCCAAGGCGATGGCGGTACATGCGACATCAACGCTGCCGAAGCACTATTTCAACTGGACGCAGATGTTGGCCCGCCGGCACCGCAGCTTCGTCGGCACGGTGCCGACCAGCTTCTTCTACGGGCTGCAAGAATCGTTGCGGCTGATCGAGGGCGAGGAGGGGCTGGCGAACGTCGTCGCCCGCCATACCCGACTTGCCCGTGCCGTGCGGGCGGCGGTCCAGCACTGGTCGGGGAATGCCGGGCCGACGCTGTTCTGCCAGAATCCAGAGCGCTTCTCTGACAGCGTGACCGCGATCCTGATGCCCGAGGGCTTCAATGCCGACCAACTGCGCGCGCTCTGCCTCTCGCGCTTCAACGTCTCGCTCGGCGGCGGGCTGGGGCCGCTGAACGGCCAGGTCTTCCGGATCGGCCATCTCGGCGACTTGAACGAGCCTATGGTGCTCGGCACCCTGGCGACGGTTGAGTTGGCCATGCAGGTGCTGGGCGTCCCGCATGCCGAAGGCGGCGTAGGGGCGGCGATCAAGGCACTGGGCTGACGGCTGCGGTCGCAGGCATTGACCGCTGGGATTTGTCGCCGCGGACTCTTCATCGTCGGGCGAAGGCCGCCGGGTGCCGCGAGCAGGCTTGTTTGGGATGAATCACAAGGTGATCCATCCCCACGGATATTGCGCTAGAGCGGGATGCGTAGAGGCGGCATCGCCGAAGGCGCTGAATCGCGCGATCCAACACATGCTAGAGCGGGCTGCGTGAACGCATGCGAACGCAGCCTGCTAGAGCGGGCAGCGTTGAGGCGGCATCGCCGAAGGCGCGGAATCCTACGACCCAACAAAAGTTAGAGCAGGGTGCGTCAACGCGTATGAACGCAGCATGCTCTCGGCTCAGCGATGCGCCTGTGGGTCAGCCCGGGCGGCCGAAATCCTTCAGCACTTCAGGCTTGAAGGCGAGGCCGTGGCCCGGGCGCTCGGGCGCGCGCTGCATGCCCTGGACCATCACCGGCGGATGCACCCAGACATCGTCGAGCAGTCCCATCTGTTCCGACCACAGCCCGTTCGGGCTGCTGGCCAGGATGTGGATGTTGAGCTCGGGGAACAGATGCGGCGCGAATTGCACGCCCCAGGTCTCGGCCACCGTCGCGATCTTGCGAAGCTCGGTCAGGCCGCCGCGCATGGGGTCGGGCTGCAGGATCGGCAGCTTCGGGTGTTCCAGGAAGGGTTTTAGGTCGGCGCGGCCGAAATGCGTCTCGCCGCCCACCACGCGGGTGGTCAGCGCATCGGCCACACGAAGATAGCCGGCGAAATCATCGGGCAGCACCGGCTCCTCGATCCAATAGGGATCATAAGCCTGGAAGGCGCGGCCCGCGATGATCGCCTGGTCGGCCGTCCAGCCCATGTTGATGTCGATCATGATCTCGACATCCGGGCCGACGGCGTCGCGGACCATGCGCAGGTTCCGCACATCCTGCCGCCAGTCGCCGATATGCGCCGCCTGCATCTTGATAGCCTTGAAGCCCTGCGCGGCATAGTGCTTGGCCTTGGCGGCCATCCCCTCGCCCAGCGCGCCGCGGAAGCAGCCGGAGCCATAGGCCTGCACCTCCGTCCGGCAATTACCCCAGAGCCGATGCAGCGGCATGCCCGCGGCCTTGCCCATAATGTCCCACAGCGCGATGTCGATCGCCGACTGCGCCATCATGGTGACGCCACCGCGCCCGCCGGTGATGGTGCTGCGCCAGAGATCCTGCCAGATGCCTTCCACCTCGCTGGCTTGCCGGCCGATGATGCGGGGCGCGAAGGCTTCCTTCAGGCAGGCGGCGATGGTCTGCTGCAGCGGCAGGTTCAGCAGGTGCAGATAGCCCATGCCAGTGATGCCGGCGGCGGTCTCGATCTCCACGATCACCAGGTCGCGCTGCTTGCCCAGCGCATGGCCAGCCATCCATGGATCGTCCGCCCAGGGCATGGTGACGAGCGTGGTGCGCAACTCACGGATCGTGAGATCGGTCATGCGGGGTTCCCTCCGTTATGGCGCAGGATGGCACGCCAGGTGCCGTGCGTCAGCCCAAGGGCACCAAGGCCGATCAGCCCGGTCGCCAGCGCCGCGCTGGACGCGCCCAGCCAATCGGCGGCAAGGCCGAGGGCGATGAAGCCGAGCGGGCCGAGGCCGATGCAAACCGAGAGGATGCCCAGCACCCGGCTGCGCAATTCGGCCGGCGTCAGCAGGTAGACCAGCGTCGCCTGCATGATGGAAAAGCCGGCCTGGCTGAAGCCCATCAGCAACAGCGCCGCACCGGCCAGCCAGGGCGTGGGGGCTAGGGCGAAGGCGATGATCATACAGAGATAGCCCGCCACGCCACCCAGATAGAGCCACGCATAGCGATCCGGTCGGGCGAAGGCCGCCATCGTCAGGGCGCCGAGGAAGGCCCCTACCCCGTCCATGCTGACGAGCAGGCCCGTGGCCTCCGGTCCCAGCCCGAAACGCGCCTGCGCGACGACAGGGATGATGCTGGTGATCGGCCAGCCGCAGATATTGAAGATGATCGTCACCAGCAGCGTGCCGATCAGCGCCGGCGTCCGCCGCACCACCGCGATCCCCGCGCCGAGGCGCACGGCCAGGCTCTCTCCGGTCGCGGGCGGCGGCGGGGCGCGGACGGCGATGGCCAGCGCCGCGTGCAGCGCGATCGCATAGAGCCCGAGGGCCACGAAGAAAGCGCCCTGCACCCCGAACAGCGCGAAGATCACGCCGGACAGCGTCGGCCCCAGCATGCGGGAGGCATTGTTGCTGCCCACATCGGCCGACATGGCCGCCCCCATCCGGGCCGGGCCGACCGCGCCGCCGATCATCATCCGTCGGACCGGATTATCCGCCGCCCAGGCGAAGCCGTTCACCAGGGAGCCGAGCGCCAGATGCCAGACCTCCAGCACCTCGAAATGCGCGAGCAGGGCGAGCACGGCCGAACTCGCGCCGCTCACCAGCACCACGGCGATCATCGCCCGGCGCAGATCCACCCGTTCGGCCCAGACACCAAGGACGGCGCCGAACAGGCCCATCGGCACCAGGCGCAGCATGCCCATCATGGCCACCAGGAAGGCGGAATGGGTGCCTTCCCAGACAAAGAGGGAGACCGCCAGCATCTCCAGCCAACGCACCAGGAAGATGACCGCCCCGACAGTCCAGAGCCTGCGGAAATCGGCGATCGCGAAAAGGCGGCGCGGCGGCGCCTCCGCCACGCCCGGACTGGTCGTTGCCTCCATCGCGGCAGTTTGCGCTGCCCCGCCTGGGCTGCATAGACTTACCCAGGAACGTGCAAGGACGATGACGATGCGCCCCTTCGAAGGCATCAGGATTCTCGACATCACGCATGTGCTGGCCGGCCCCTTCGCGGCCTATCAGCTGGCGCTGATGGGCGCTGACGTGATCAAGATTGAGCCGCCCGACGATCCCGATCAAAGCCGGGATAGCGGCCCCGATATCGCCGGCAACCGGGCGCGGATGGGCAGCTATTTCGTCACCCAGGGCTCGAACAAGCGCTCGATCACCCTCGACCTGAAACGGCCGGAAGGGCAGGCGATCCTCAAGCGGATGGTCAAGGACGCCGATGTGCTGGTGGAGAATTTCCGCCCCGGCGCCTTCGAGAAGCTCGGCCTGGGATGGGAAGCGCTGAGCGCCATCAATCCGCGGCTAATCTATTGCTCGATCTCCGCCTTCGGGCAGGATGGGCCGCGCGGCATCCAGACCGCCTATGACCACGTGATCCAGGCGACGTCCGGCATCATGGCCGCGACCGGCACGCCAGAGGTCAATCCTATCAAGTTCGGCGCGCCGGCGATCGACTACGCCACCGGCACCATGGGCGCCTTCGCCCTCGCCACCGCCCTCTTTCAGCGGGAGCGGACGGGGAAGGGTCAGCGAATCGACCTCGCCATGCTTGATGTTGCCCTGATGATGCAGGCGTCCCATGTCGCGGCCTATCTGCGCACGGGCAAGGGCGCCAAGCCGTCCGGCAACAAGCACGCGCATGCGACGAACAGCGCCTATCAGACCAAGGCAGGGCTGGTGATGCTGGGGGCCAGCAACCTGCGCCAGCAGAAGCGCCTCTGGGCCGCGATCGGCAGGCCGGAGATGACCAAGACGGACAACGAGGCCCGCAGCGCCGACCGCGACCGGGAGGAAGCGGTCTTGAACGAGGTCATGCTGACCCGCACCGCTGATGAGTGGGAGGTCTATCTGCAGTCGAAGCATGTGCCCGCGGCCCGGGTCCGCGCGCTGGAGGAAGCGCTGGCCGACCCGCACATCGCCAGCCGGAACGTGGTGCACCACTTCCCCGATGGCGCGCCCGGCATGCCGGGGCCCTTCGGCGTCCCGGTCGCCGCCTTCAAGCTGGCGCATGGCGGGCCGCGCGTCGACAGCCCGCCGCCCGTGATGGGCACGCATACGGATAGCGTGCTGGCCGAACTGGGCTACGCGGCAGGCGACATCGCCAAGCTCCGCGCGGCGAAGGTCATCTGATGGCCCGGCCGCGTTTCCTGCTGATCCAGGCGTTCAGCCTGCCGGCCGCCTCCCCCAACCGGTACCGGGAGGATGGGGGGACGAAGGAGAGCCGGTTGATGAACCACGCGGCGGTCGCGCCGCTGCTGGCGGATATCGATTGGGATCTGCATCCGGGACCGATCGCGCCACATGGCGACTGGCCGGTCGAGACGCGGGAGGAATTCGCGATCGCCGGGGTCGCCCGCCTCCCCATCGTCCGGGCCGCCTGCGAGAGCGGCCAATACGACGCCATCGTACTGCTGGGCGGGGGCGATCCCGGCTATCCGGAAGCGCGGGAGATCGGGCGACGGCATCGCATCCCCATCACCGCCAATGCCCATGCGCAGATGCATGTGGCGATGACGCTGGGGAACCGGTTTTCCATCATCGACATCTCAGAGACGCATAACGCCCATATGGCGGAACTGGTGATCCGCTATCGGCTGGGGCATGGCTGCGCGTCCATCCGCAATATCGACTGGCCGCTGCCCCGGCCGGCGCATCGCGGCCGGCCGACGCTGCGGGGGGAGGCCGATGGCCACCACAAGGGTCTGCCGTCCGGGATGCTGGAAGCGGCGGTGAAAGCCGCGGTGGCGGCGCTTGAGGAGGATGGGGCGGAGGTACTGATCCTCGGCTGCTCCGGCGCCTTCTGGCTGCGCGCACCGCTCAGCGCCCGGTTGGCGGAGCTGGGCTGGGATGTGCCGGTGCTGGAGGGCTATGCCTGCGCCATCGAGCTGGCACGGAGTTTCCACCGGCTGGGGGTCGATGCCAGCGGTATCACCTTCCCCGCTGACCCGCCGACGCATCGCAGGCGACACCGGCTGGCCTGATCTCGCTGTAGAGCCGCTGGCCTTATCCGTACATACAAAGGGCCGCCCCGTTGCCGGGGCGGCCCTGATTTATTCAAGATCCGCGTGGATCAGACGCTGCGGCGCCGACGCCCCGCGAAGCCCAGCCCGAGAAGGCCCGTACCGAGCAGCGCCATGGAGGCCGGCTCCGGGATCGTGTTTGAGTCAATCACTCCAATCCCGAGAGTGCCATTGGTAATCAGCTCGGCGAAGTAGAGCGAGCCGCACTGCCACACATCTTTGTAGTTCGGGTTGGTAGTCGCAATCGAGGTGCAGCTGCCAGCCGAGTTTCCGTCGCTGCTGGCGTAAAAGCTGCTGAAATCACCCTGATAACCGACCGCAGAGTAGATCAGCGGGTAGAAATCCCCAATCGTCGGCGTACCACCGAGCGCACCGTAGTTCAGGTAGAGCTCACCACCAAGGTAAGCTGTCCCCGATACGTTAAGCATGGGACCAGTCGGGTTGTGCGCGGCCAACGCGAGGCTCAGGATGCCGGTGCTGCCATTGGTGAAGTCTCCAGTGACATTCAGCGGCGTGTTGGTCGCCCCAGCAATACCCGCATTCGTCGTGCCATTGTTAACCAAGCCGCCGATGGTGCCGGAAGTAAAGTTCAGCGTCGAGCCAGAGGCCGACATGAACGTCAGGCTGTTGGTCGCCGCCGCACCAGAGACCGTGAGCGAACCAGCGGCAAGGCTGACCATTCCGGCGCCGGCCACTGCGGTTGACATGGTATTCGTCCCGCCCGCGATCGCCAGGGTGCCGCCAGTATTAATGTTCAGAGAGTTCGCCGCCGCGTTCATCGAGCTGGCGATAACGCCCAGGTTCGACACCGCGAGGGTGGCAGCCGACTGGATGACGGTCTGACCGGTATAGGTCATGGTCCCAGTGATGGTCTGGGTCCCCGGCACAGTGGAAGCACCGATGGTATTCGGCCCGACCGTTAGGGTGGTGTTCGGACCACCACCGCTGACGACACCGGAGAAGGTCTGCCCGGTCGAGTTAATCGTGTAGTTCGCACCGCTGTTATTCGTCAAAGAAAGCGAGCCAGCACCGCTCACGCCACCGACCTGCTGCGATAAGCCGCTGCTACCGCCCATAGCGAGGGTAGCGCCCGAAGCGACCTGAACAGAAGCCTTGCCAATCGAGCCAGACGAATTCAGGTTCAAAGACACACCGCTCGCCAACGTGATGGTCGGAGAAGCACCAGAGCCAATCAGCGTCGAGTTGTTATTGGAGAAAAGGTTGTAGGCCGAAGTCGAGCCACCATTCCCTGAGGTGTTAAAGGCTAGCCCACCCGTAGAGCCCGACGTGTTGCTGATCGTGCCCGAGATTGTCCGCGTACCAGCCGTACCGTTAACGCCCCTGGAGCCGGTAATCGTCAGAGTATTGCTGCCCAGCGCCACATTGGAGCCAGCTCCTGTGTTCAATCCCGTGATCGACTGATTGCCACCGCCTGAGATGTTGAGCGATGAGGCCGACCCAGTGAGCGAAATAGCCGACCCGGAAATGGAGCCACCCGAGGCGACGACAAGGTTCGTACTGCCCTGCTGCACAAAGCCACCGGGATTGACGAGGCCGGTGATTGATACCGTTCCGGTGCCATTCGAGATCAGCTGGCGCACCGTGCCGCTCGGCGATTGAGCCAAGCTCGGCAGCGTGAGAACTGAGTTGTTGACGAAGCTCACCGTCGAGTTGGCAGAGATCGTGCTGCCCGTCTGGGCCGTTGCATTGCCACCCATGGTCAGCGTACCGCCAACGAAGGCAATGCTGTTCGTCCCGCCAGTTCCAACGTTGGCGTCAGTCGCCGTGCCGACCGTCACCACGCCGGCGGAGGCATGTTCTGCCGTCGCCATGCCGAGCACAGAAACTCCGGCAAGCAGCGCAAGGCGCAGCGCGGAGGAAGAGGGGGATCCGATAAGGCTCCGGGCATCACGCATAACGGTTGAACTCCTGACTATGGCTCTTGTTAACACAGTTTGAAGGAAAGAGTCTAGACCCGAAAGCGGCCTGCACGTGGCTACCTACGCACCGTTGCAGACCAGACCCTCGCATCGCCCTACCCCCGCGAAACCCGGCCGACTGACCGACCGACTTCCTCACCAGTTTGACCTCGGACTGTTCAATGCAAGCACCGGGCCACACAAAGCGGCAGGCGGCACGGCTTGATTCAAAAGGCTTTGACCGAACGCTTCTTTGTGACGCATCGCGGGCTGTAAAAAATTCCGACAATCCGGATGCGATGATTCCCCGGAGTCGCTGCGGGCGCCCCCGAACCAACTGGCGCGGGACCGCCGAATTCCGCGGTCCCGCCCCGCTGGCCGACTGTAAAGAGTGCCGACAGCCTCACGCCGCCGCGCTCGGCCGGGCCTTCATCATGGCGTGGTGGGCGCTGATCCGCGTCAGGGCCGGGTTGATCGGCTGTCCCACCTGCGCCCCGAAGTCGAGGAAGCAGAACAACAGGATATCGGCGAGAGACAGCCGGTCCCCACAGATGAAACGGCGGTCGGCGATCAGCCCGTCCAGCCAGGCCAGACGCTCCTGGGCGATGTCCTTCAGGGCGGGTGCCGCCTCTGGAATGCAGCGAATCCGGTTCTGGAACAGCTTCAGCCCCTCGGCGAAGCGGAAGCCGTTGGCCATGGGCTCAACGATGTTCAAGTCGATGCGCCGGACCCACATCCGGCACTCGGCCCGCTCCTCGGCCGTCGCCCCGATCAAGGAGGCGCCACCCGGGGCGATCTCGTCCAGATATTCACAAATCGCGGTGATTTCGGCGATCACCTCGCCATTGTCCATTTCCAGGCATGGCATCTGCCCGGCCGGGTTTTTCGCCAGATAGGCCGGCTGGCGATTCTCGCCCCCGCGCAGGTCGATCGTGGTCTTGGGCAGCACGACCCCGCGCTCAGCGGCAAAGATGCGCACAACGCGGGGATTGGGCCCTACAGAATCGTAAAAGAGCATGGTTTTTCCTCCCACGGGGCGCTTGCCCCCGGCGAAGATAGGCGCCCGCTCAGTGCTTGGCGATCATCTCCCAGGTTGCGCCAAGCAATGGCAGGGTGGCGATCAGCCCCCAGACAATCCAGCGCCGCGACAGGCGGCGATACGCCTCGGGGATCGGCTGGTCCGGCGTGAAGCCACGCGCCAACCTGGCCTGCCGGATCTGGATGGGCACCAGCAGGCCAAGCCAGATCGCCCCCGCGGCCAGGAATTGCAGCTCGGCCGCAACCAGCCAACGCGCCGCGAAGGGATCAAGCCCGATCTGCCAGGCGGCGCCAAAGCCGCCCAGCAGCAGCAGGACGACCCCCCAGAAGGTGAAGAACCAATCGGTGACCGTCACCAGCCGCTGGGCGAAGGCGACAATCCGCGCATCGCCGGTCCGATCGGCGTAAAGCTTCCAGATCGAGGTCACCGTCACATTGCCGACCAGCAGCACAACCCCAAGCAGATGCAGAAGCTTCCAGCCTTCGTAGCTCATCGCTGCCGTTCCTTGGCGGCCTTGTAGCGCCCCTCTCGGCAGGCGGCCGAGCAGAAGCGCACGGCCTCCCACTCCCGGGCCCATTTCCGCCGCCAGGCGAAGGGGCGGCCGCAGGCGGCGCAGATTTTCTCCGGCAGGTCGGCCTTGCGCGGCGCCATCAGCGGGGGGCCACTTCGCCGACGATCTTGCCGTTCCGCGGGTCGAGCAGCAGCACGCGGTCCCCATCCGGGCGGCTGACCAGCACAGCAAGCCCGCCCTCGGTGCTGGCGATACCCGTGATTCGGCTGCCTTCTGGCAGGCCCAGCCCGGCCTGGAAGGGCGCCTCACCGGCTCCGCGGCCCCCTACCCGCTGGACGACCAGCGTGACCAGCGTCACCGTGCCGGCGACGATCAGCACCCCCATTGCCACGACCAGGACCTTGAGCGCGCGCACCGACCCTTCCTCCTCCGCCGGCGAGACCATCACCCTGACCGCGACGGCCGAACAGGCCGGGCAGCGGGCGGATAAGATGCTCGCCGACGCGATAGGCGGGGTCTCGCGCTCTCGCGTCAAGGCATTGATCACCGCCGGGGAGGCGCGCCGCGACGGTCGGCCGCTGCGAGATGCGGCGGAGCTGGTGCGGGCAGGCTATATATATAGTGTGCGAATTCCTCCGGCGGTTCCGGCCCAACCGCTGCCCGAGGCCATCCCGCTGGCGATCCTTTATGAGGACGCGGATCTGCTGGTGATCGACAAGCCGGCCGGCCTGGTGGTTCACCCCGCCCCCGGCAATGCCGCCGGCACGCTGGTCAATGCCGTCCTCGCCCATGCCGGGGAGCAGTTGACCGGCATTGGCGGGGAACAGCGTCCTGGCATCGTCCACCGGCTGGACAAGGAAACCTCGGGGGTCATGGTGGTCGCCAAGACCGATCGGGCGCATCAAGTGCTCTCGGCGGCCTTTGCAGCCCGCGACCTCGACCGCGACTATCTCGCCCTGGCCTGGGGCCTGCCGGCCCCGGTGGCGGGCGAAATCGCCGGCGCGATCGGCCGCCACCCAACCGATCGCAAGCGCATGGCGGTGGTGACCCGCGGCGGCAAGCCGGCGCTGACCCGCTACGCGACGGAACGCAGCTGGGCCGGCGCCTGTTCGCTTCTGCGCTGCCGGCTGGCCACCGGGCGAACCCATCAAATCCGGGTACACCTCGCCGAGATGGGACACCCGTTGATCGGTGACCCGGTCTATCTTCGGCGTATTCCGCCTGCCGCGCGGCTGGGCACAGACAAGGGTGGCCTCCCCGGGCCGGTGCGGGACGCTCTGCTCGCCTTCCCCCGGCAAGCCCTGCATGCGGCGACCTTGGGGTTCCGCCATCCGGTGAGCGGCGTAGCGCTGAGCTTCTCCGCGCCGCCGCCAGCCGACTTCCTCCGGCTGGTCGGGTTACTGGACGGTAACGCCGAGTAACCAAGGCGGATACTCGGTTTTCCTGGACAAGCGCCTGGTAAATGTGTATTGAAGTTAACATAGGCAGTCGGCCGGGTGCCGCTGCTCCGGAGGCGCGAAACCCCTCCTCCCGTCGTGACCGGGGGGGGCGCGATCCGGTGGGCCCGGCAGACCCAAGGCCTGAACCGTTGCACTGGGGAGCCGCCGTCACGGGGATCTCGCCAAGTGCAGGAGACCGACACCGATGGCTTTCGCAGCCGCCATACCACTTGCACCCGAGGGCAA
This sequence comes from uncultured Paracraurococcus sp., assembly GCA_903896535.1. Classification (GTDB taxonomy): domain Bacteria; phylum Pseudomonadota; class Alphaproteobacteria; order Acetobacterales; family Acetobacteraceae; genus CAITYE01. The sequence continues at coordinate 13,186 of CAITYE010000517.1, read as the reverse complement.
CCTCTCCCGTTATCTCCAGGAGATCCGGAAGTTTCCGATGCTCGCCCCGGAGGAGGAACTGTCGCTTGCCAAACGCTGGCGCGACAATCAAGACGAACGCTCCGCCCACAAGCTGGTTACCAGCCACCTTCGCCTCGTCGCCAAGATTGCTATGGGCTATCGCGGCTACGGCCTGCCGGTCGGGGAACTGATCTCAGAAGGCAATGTCGGCATGATGCAGGCGGTGAAGCGGTTCGACCCGGACCGCGGCTTCCGTCTGGCAACCTATGCGATGTGGTGGATTCGCGCGGCGATCCAAGAATACATCCTGCATAGCTGGTCGCTTGTGAAGATGGGCACGACGGCCGCGCAAAAGAAGCTGTTCTTTAACCTGCGGCGGCTGAAGGCGCAGATGTCCGCACTCGAGGAGGGCGACCTGCAACAGGAGCAGGTCGAGAAGATCGCCCGGGTGCTGCAGGTGCCGCAGCAGGATGTGGTCTCGATGAACCGCCGCCTGGCCGCGCCCGACCATTCGCTGAACGCGCCGCTGCGCGCCGATGGCGAGGGGGAATGGCAGGACTGGTTGGTCGACGACCAGGAGACCCAGGAGACCGAGCTCGCGGAGCGTGAAGATCTCAGCAACCGGCGCCAGCTTTTGGGCGCCGCGTTGAAGGGCCTGAACGAGCGCGAGCGGCATATCCTGATCGAGCGGCGGCTGAAGGACGAGCCGACCACGCTGGAGGAGCTGTCGCAGCAATACAGCATCAGCCGCGAACGGGTCCGCCAGATCGAGGTCCGCGCCTTCGAAAAGCTCCAAAAGAGCATGAAGGCGCAGATTGTCGAGCGGCGGCTCGCGCACTGAGGGTGAGCGGCGGCTCGCGCACTGAGGGTGAGCCGAGGCCTGGGCCCTAAGCGACCCAGCGGCTCAGGTACCCAGTTCAGGTACAAGGTAAGCGGCGGCGGAGGCAGTTTTCTGCCCTCCGCCGCTTTGTTTTGTTGCGTCGCTGCGGCATGGCTGCCATGCGCGCATCCCCCAGCATGGCGAGGACACTGGAAATTTCCAGCGTTTTGGCCAAAATCAGCTAATTAGTTACGTATGCGGATAGGGCTGGTCCGCCAGCCGATTTCGACCCATATAGAGGCGCGGCCGGATTTGACCGGCTACCCCATCTCTGGAGCCGTCCGCCTCATGCACACCCGCCCTTCCGAGCGGGTGATCCTGTATGATGCGGCGCTTCCGTGGCGCAACCAATGCACGGGCCGGCCCACCGGCCCCTGCCCGAGGAGCGGATCGACGATGGACGGCACAGTACCGCAGGGCATGCTGGATGAGGTCGAAATGGATGAGCGGGTGTCCCAGCCGCTCGATCAGGCGACCCTCGAAGCGCTGATCGCTCAGGTTCCAGGCGACGATCCGCCAGCCTGGGACGGCGCCGAAACGACCCCGGCCCTTGAGGAGTTCATGCCCGAAGAGGTTGAGGTCGAGGCCACCACCGTCGAGGAAGAGGAGCCGACGGCCGAAACCGAGACCGGCGCCCAGCCGCAGCCTGCCGCGGGCAATATTTCCGCCAACTCGGTCGGGGCCACCGAGGACCCGGTCCGCCACTTCCTGCGCGAGATGTCGCGCACGGAGTTGCTGACGCGCGAACAGGAGGTCGCCCTCGCTCAACGCATTGAGGCGGGGCGCGAAGCGATGCTCGCCGCCTTGGGTGAGGCGCCCGCCGTGGTCACGATGATCAGCGAATGGCGGACGGCAATCGCCGGCGCCACCATCCCGCTCCGCGATCTGGTCGAGTTGGAAGCGCTCGCCGCCGCCGCCGAAACCGGCGAGGAGACAGAGGCCAGTGATCCGGTCGAGGAAACCCAGGAGCAGCGGCTGCGACCGGAAGTGCTCGCCGCCTTCGACGCCATGCTGGCGGCCGCCGCCTCGCCACGCGAGACGGAGACGGAGAAGCGGGCCCTGGCCGGACTGATTGGTGCGCTGCGGCTGCGCCCCGATCGTATCGAGGCGCTGATGCAGCGCCTGCGTGATGCGAACAAGCGCCTGACCCAGCTGGATGGCGCGGCGCTGCGGGCTGCGACTGGGGCCGGCATGGACCGCGAAAAATTCCTTAAGCATTGGGACGGCGGTGCGACCGGCGCGAAGTCGGTGGCGAGCAAGCTGACCAAGAAGCCGGCTGCCGAAGAGGTCAAGACGCTTCGCGTCCAGATCGCCGTGCTGGAGGAGGAATGTGGCCTCGGCGCCCCGATCCTGCGCAGTGTTCATGTGGCGATGGCGCGCGGCGAGCGCGACATGCGCAAAGCAAAGGACGAGCTGACGCGGGCCAATCTCCGCCTGGTGGTCCATATCGCCCGCAAGTATCGCAATCGCGGCCTGCAGTTCGGCGATCTGATCCAGGAAGGCAATATCGGCCTGATGCGCGCGGTCGAGAAATTCGACTGGCGCAAGGGCTTCAAGTTCTCGACCTATGCCACCTGGTGGGTGCGGCAGGCGATCGCCCGCGCCATCGCCGACCAGGGCCGGACCATCCGCGTGCCAGTCCATATGGTGGAAACGGCGGCGAAGGTCGCCCGCCTTGGCCGCAACCTCGCGCACCGCACCGGCCGTGAACCGACGCCGGCGGAAATCGCCGTCAAGCTCGGCATGCCCGTCGATAAGGTGAAGTCGGTGCAGCGCATCACGCAGGAGCCGGTCAGCCTCGATACCCCGATCGGTGAGGACGAGGACGCACGCCTCGGCGACCTGATCGAGGACCGGAATGCGGTGGTGCCCTTTGAGGCCGCCGCGCGATCCGGCCTGCGGCAGGCGGCGGCGCGCGTGCTGGCCGACCTGACCCCGCGCGAGGAGCGGATCATCCGCATGCGCTTCGGCATCGGCATGGATCGTGACCACACGCTTGAGGAGGTGGGCCGCACCTTCCACGTGACGCGCGAGCGTATTCGCCAAATCGAGGCGAAGGCGTTGCGCAAGCTGCAGCGGGGCCCGGGCGGGCGCAGCCTGCGCAGCTTCCTCGAAGGCTGATCCCGCAGGCGGGGCCGCGGCACTCTTGCCAGGTCCCGCCGCGCACCCTGACGCCTGCTCGCCGGTTCCCAGAGCAGGCCGAGCGCAGGTCAGGCCCAGGGACAAGTGATGGCGGCTCACGGCACGGCCCCGGCCAGTTGGCAGATCGTCGGAACCCGCTTTTGGGTGACAGCCGGCGGCTATTGGCACCTTCCGGAGACCCGCCGGCATGCCTGCCTGCTGATTGCCGCGCTCCTCGGTGCGATTCTCCTCGAAGTCGGGTTATTGCTGCGCTTCAACACCTGGAATCGCGACCTGTTCAACGCCCTGGAGGCGCATGACGCGCACGGCGTGCTGGTGCAGTCCGGGGTGCTCGTGGCCATCGTCGTGGGGATGGGGTTGGCGAGCGGCGGGCAGATGCTGGCCCGGCGCCGCCTGGCCCTGGGCTGGCGAAGATGGCTCACCCAACGGCTGACCGCCGGCTGGATCGCCGCTGGCGGCAGCGCGCCAGCCAATGTGGATGGCCGGATCGCCGAGGATGCAAGGGTCTCGACCGAGGATGCGGTCGAACTCGTCGCCTCCCTGGTGCATGCCTTCTGCACCTCAGCGGGGTTCATCGGCGTGCTCTGGGCCCTCTCGGACCATGCGCCGATCCAGCTCGGCGGCATCGCCTTCCACGTGCCAGGCTACCTCCTGTGGCTGGCCCTTCTCTATGCCTGCGGCGGCATGGCGGTGGCACTGCTGGCCGGCCGGCCGCTGATCCGCAGCACCGATGCCCGGCAAGCGCGGGAGGCTGAGTACCGCGCCGCCCTGGTGCGGACCCGCGACCAGGCCAACTATGACAGGGAGGCGCATGGCCTGCTGCACCGGCTGTTTCATGACCTTGCCGAGGTCTTCGACCGGCAAAGCCGCGCCTATGCCGGCCTGGAATTCTTCGTCTGCATCGTAACGCGCCTCGGCCTCGGCCTGCCCTATCTGGTGGCGACCCCCGCCTATCTGGCCGGCATTGCCTCCCTGGGCTGGCTCATGCAGGCGGCGCAGGCTTTCCAGACGGTGACGACCGCGCTCGGCTGGCCGGTCGCGAATATGCCGCGGATCGCTACCTGGCGCGCCTCGGCCGAACGGGTCCTCGCCCTGGCCGCCATGGCGCCGGCCCCGACTGGTCCGCCGCCGCCCGCCACGACGCTGGCGCGGCCGGCGATCACCGGGTAAACCGACTTCATCATGAATGCCCTTGTCGAACCCACCGGTCAGGTCGCCACCGAGGCGGCACGCCGCCGCACCTTCGCGATCATCGCCCACCCAGATGCCGGCAAGACCACGCTGACCGAGAAGCTGCTGCTGAAGGGCGGGGCGATCCAGTTGGCCGGCGCGGTGCGCGCCAAGGGCAATGCCCGGCGCACCCGGTCCGACTGGATGAAGATCGAGCAGGATCGCGGCATCAGCGTGGCGACCAGCGTCATGACCTTTGAGCGTGGTGGCCTCGTCTTCAACCTGCTCGATACGCCGGGCCACGAGGATTTCTCAGAGGATACCTACCGGACGCTGACCGCCGTCGATGCCGCCGTCATGGTGCTGGACGCCGCGAAGGGTATCGAGAGCCAGACCCGCAAGCTGTTCGAAGTCTGCCGGCTTCGCGACATCCCCATCATCACCTTCGTGAACAAGATGGACCGCGAGGCGCGCGATCCGTTCGAACTGATCGACGAAATCGAGAAGACCCTGGCGCTGGATGCCGCGCCGGTCGCCTGGCCGGTCGGTCGCGCCTCCGAATTCGCCGGCACGCTCGACCTGCTCACGCGGAAGTTCCTTCCCGTCGATGCCGATGAAGCGAGCGCCGTCACCCTCTCCGGCCTCGATGATCCGCGCCTCGCCGCCATGGTGGGCGAGGCCCGCGCCGCGGCGCTGCATGAGGAAGCCGAGCTGGCCGAGGCGGGGCTCAAGCCATTCGACCTTGAGGCGTTCCGCGAGGGGCATTTGACGCCGGTATTTTTCGGCTCGGCGTTGCGCGATTTCGGCGTCGGTCATCTGCTGGACGGGCTCGCCCGCTATGCGCCGCCGCCCGGCCCGCGCGCTGGCGACCCGCGCGCGGTGCGGCCGGAGGAGGAGAAACTCACCGGCTTCGTCTTCAAGGTCCAGGCGAACATGGACCCGAACCACCGCGACCGCGTCGCTTTCGTCCGGTTGTGCAGCGGGCGGCTGGTAAAGGGAATGCGGCTTCGGCAGGTGCGGACCGGCAAGCAGGTTCCGGTGAACGCGCCGCTGTTCTTCTTCGCCAAGGAACGCCAGGTGGCCGAGGAGGCCTGGCCGGGCGATGTGGTCGGCATCGCCAACCACGGCACGCTGCGCATCGGCGATACCCTGACCGAAGGGGAGGAGCTCAACTTCCGCGGCGTTCCGAGCTTCGCGCCGGAAATCCTGAGGCATGTCCAGCTCGAAGACCCGATGCTGGCGAAGAAACTCAAGACCGCGCTCGACCAGCTGGCGGAAGAAGGCGTGGTCCAGCTGTTTCGCCCGCTCGATGGGTCCCTGCCCGTGGTGGGCGTGGTCGGGCAGCTTCAGCTCGATGTACTGCAGAGCCGGCTGAAGGTGGAATACAGCGTGCCGGCGAGATTCCAGGACACGATGTGGTCCATGATGCGTTGGGTGAACGGCGAGGATAAGGCCGCGATGGAACGGTTTGCTGCGCAAAACCGGCGCGATGCTGGCGAAGACCATGACGGCGCCCTGGTCGCCTTCTTCGCCAGCGATTGGCGCCGCAAACGCGCTGAGGAGGAGTGGCCCATGCTACGCTTCCATGCGGTGCGCGAGCAGCATGGGCTGGAGCAGGCTCGTCGCTGATGCCTCTCTCGGACGACGATATCCGCTACGGCTTTCGCTTCCTGCTGGGCCGTGAGGTCGAGAGCGATGCCACCGTTCAACACTTCCAGGAGCATATCACCGACTTCGAAGGCCTGCGCGAGGCGCTGATCGCGTCCGAAGAGTTCCGCTTCGTTCAGGCGGCGCGGGCGGGGACGGCGCTTCGCTTCCCCCTCGATGCCGGCGGCCGGCGGGTCGAGACTCGCGCCGCGGCTGAGCCCCGGGCCCACCTGATCGTCCAGCAGGTGGCGCATCGCAAGGCGCTCGGTGAGGCGGAGCCCTGGTGGTCGGTGGTGCCGGATGACCGCTTCCGCGCCGGGCGGATCGATGCCGCCACGCTTGCCGCCTTCTGGGAGAGCGGCGAGGCAGAGGCCGACCAGTGCGAGACCATGCTGCGCCGACACAACATGGTACCAGGCGCCTTCCGCACCTGCCTGGAATTTGGCTGTGGCGTTGGACGGGTCACGCGCGCCCTGGCCGGCCGCTTCCCCCGTGTGATCGCCACCGACATCTCGACCAGCCATCTGGAGATCGCCAGGCGGGCGCTGGACGAGGCCGGGCTTATCGCGGTGAACACCGTGCTGCTCTCCTCGAACGCCGCCTTCGAAGCACTACCCCGTTTCGAGGCCCTGGTTTCAGTACAGGCCCTGCAATACCTGCCGCCGCCGGTGACACGCCATTTCCTGGAACGCCTGCTGGAGCGGCTGAAGCCGGAGGGCATCGCCTATCTCCAGCTCTGCACAGGCCAGCTTGGCTATGCCTATGACCCGCAAACCGCCGCCCCGCCCGCACCCGGCAACCTGGAGGTGCACGCTTTCCCCCAGGATGCGCTGTTCGAGGTGCTGGACGCGGCAGGATGTGTGGCGCTGGAGTTCCGCGAGGACCACCACAGCTCGCCGCAGCGCCTGTCCAATACCCTGCTGCTGCGGAAGCTGCCAGCCAAGCGAGGCCGCTGAACCGGTCCCGGCCGGTCAGCACATCTGCCGTAACGCTTTCCAGTCAGCCTCCGGCATCACCGGCTTGGTGCCGGGGCGAAGCGGGATCGCCTTCACCCGCTCGCTCGATTCCGGATGGGTATTCAGAAACCCGCGTGCGCCGGTGAGCTTGTCGACCCCAGCCAGGAAATCCCGCAAGCCGCCGGTGCCAAAGCCGGCATTGCCCAGGATGCGAACCGCTTCGGCATCCGCGGCACGTTCGAAAGCACGCGTATTGGCGATGCTCAATACCCCCGCGCCAGCGCTGCCAAGCTTCGAATTGCCGGTCGCCGCCATCGCCAGCAGGTGCAGCCCGGCCGCCCGGGCCACACCGCGGATCCCGTGATCCTCATGCACATGGCCGAATTCATGCGCCATCACCCCGGCCAGGCCTTCCGGCCCTTCGACAGCGGCGATCACCCCGCGGGTCAGAATCACCTGCCCCCCCGGCGCGGCGAAGGCATTGATCACCTTGCTGTCAATCACCTGGACACGCGGAGTGGGGACACTGGCCGCGGCCGCGAGCGTCACCGCCAGGCGGTCGATCGCCGCCTGCCCGGCAACGCCGGTGCAGAATTTGTCCTCGCCGACCAATTCGGCGACCGCGGCATCCCCAAGCTTCGCCGCGACCGAGGCTGGCACCACCCGCGCCAGCGCGTCGGCCAACAACGGCCCAGCGAACCAAAACCCAGCCAGTACCGTCGCTGCCAGCCCCGCGGCACGGAACCACCAGCGGCCATGGCCCTGCGGCATGGCGGCAACCGCGTCGCCGAGGGCGGCGGCGAGGAGCGGATCGCTGACGTCCAGGCGGGCATCGCCCGCGCTCGGCGCCAGGCGGATCGAACCGGCAGCGCGATCGATGATCCGCAGCCCAACCAACGGCCATTGCGCCAGTTCGCACCCATCCTCGTCGCGGATACCGAGCGCGCCGGGTAGCAACGAGGCGCGCACCGAGCGCCGCGCCGCCTGCATCCCATCGAACAAGATCGCCGGTCCCTCGGTCATGCTGCGAAAGGGTCCGGGTTCAGCAGGTCGCGTAGGCCCTGGTCGGTCGCCGCCCCCGCCGCGACTTGTCCGACGGCAGAAAGTTCGGGCAGGCGATCGCAGCGCAAATGCTCGGCATGGAAGCGGGCACGCCGGGCCAGGGCAAGCGGCGCGAGCAGCGTCGCGCTGGCGACAATGATCAGCAGATTCCCCGCCGCCAGCCTGACCACCCGGCTGAAGCTGGCCCCGGGCAGGGCGAAGCGCACGCCGGCAAGACTGGTATAGGCGGCGCGCCAGCGCAGGAACGCGGCCTCGAAGATCAGCCAGCCAGGGCCGAAGGCCATCAGGAGCAGCGCGAAGGGCAGCAAGGGCGGGCCAGCCATCTGGGAAAGGTCCGGCGCCTGCGCCAGCGCCAGCCCCGTCAGCCAGGTTCCGGCCACTCCCAGCGTCAACACGGCCAGCGCGCCATTGACCGTGAGCGCCCAGAGGAAGGGCGGAACCAGGTCTCGGGCCCCGCCATCGAACCGGCAAGGCTCGGTGCCGAGGCACAGGTGGTTGATTGTCCAGCGGGTCTCAGCGGCGACGGTCCAGGGATAGGCAAGGCCACAGGTCACCAGCAACAGCAGCGCGAGGCGCACCCGCAGCCAGACATAGCTGCGCCCCGCACCGGCCAGGGTAAAGCGGATGCCGCGCCAGGTGGAACGGCCGGCGAGGTAGCGCCGAGCGGCGAAGACCGCGTACATGGTCAGCAGGAAAAGCCCAAAGCCTCCGACAATCTCCAGCATGACCGTCGCCGCATTGCCCTCATTCAGCGCGAGTTCGGCCAGCATCAGCAGGAGCGCGAGCGGCAGCAGCACCAGCAGGCCGCGCAGGACACCGCGAAACAGCTCCGCACCCGTGCCGGTATATTCCAGGCGGTCGCCGAACAACGACAGCCGTGACCAGATCGCACGACGCAACCGCGCGCTCGCCCAGAAGCGATAGGTCCCGAGAGTCAGCAGCGTCAGCACTGCATTGCCGAGCGCCAGCCCGACCATACCACCGCGCGATGCGTCCCAGTGGAGTGGGCGCTCATCCATCATGCCGGAAGCGTTACAGCAGCCGTCCGGCAGGTTGGCAAGGGAGCGGATGCGGGGGCGCGATCAGCCAAGTTCGGCCAGGAAGCCGCGCAGGGATTCCTTCCAGAAGCGGGCTTGGCCGGTGGTGCCATGGCCCGCGGTCTCGGCGCTGGCCGGGATCAGCAGCAGGCGGGCGCGCGGGATAGCGGCGATCGCCGCCGCGGTGATGCCGGTCTCGGGCGGGTTCCGCTCGTCATCGGCGGAGTTGATGGCGAGCACGGCACAGCGGATGCGGGCGAGGTCCGACGTCGGATCGTAGTCGCGCGAGGCTTCCCATTGCCAGATGAAGTCATTGGCGTCGGCCGGCGGCGGCGCCGCCAGACGCTGCGCCGCCAGCGCCTCAGCCGCCGCGGTGCTCGGCGCCGCGCGCTGCAGCGCAAGTGTCCCGCCATTGGTCGCCGCGGCATAGAGCGCGCTAGCGGTCCGCAGCGATTCCGGCTGCTGGGTGTAGTGGCCGTCGCGATAGGCGGGGTCGCGGCGGATGCTGTCGATCATCAGCCGGCGCAGCAGCCAGTTGCGGGCGGCCATAGGGCTCGGTTGCGCCGCCATGGGCACGATCGCGTCCATCGCCTCTGGATAGGTCGTGCCCCAGAGCCACGCCTGCATGCCGCCCATCGAGTTGCCGAGGACCAGGCGCAGATGCCGAAGGCCGAGCCCTTCGGTCACCAGCCGGTACTGCGCGGCGACCATGTCAGCGTACGTATAGCGGGGGAAGCGCGGCCCGAGCCCATCGGAGGGCTTGGCGGAGCGGCCGGTGCCGATCGCATCGGGCAGGATGATGAAATACCGCGCCGCATCCAAGGGCTGGCCCGGACCGAACAGCTCGCCGCCGAAGCCCGGGTTGAGCATGCCGCGCCCGCTGCCGCCGGTGCCGTGCAGGATCAGCACCGCGGGCGAGGCCGGATCGCCGAGCGTCGTATAGGCAAGGCGCAGCTCGGGCAGCGTTTCGCCGGAGGCGAAGCGGATATCGCGGGCGACCCAGACACCGTCTCTCGGCGCGGGCTGCGCATGGCCGAAACGAGGCAACGCCAGAGCGGAGAACCCGAGCAACGCAGCGCGGCGACGCATCCTCGCGTACAGCCTCAACCAGCGAAAGGATCGCGCAGCGTGATAGTGTCGTCCCGGTCTGGACTGGTGGACAGCAGCACGACCGGCGCCTCTACCAGCTCCTCGATCCGGCGGACGTATTTCACCGCCGCCGCCGGCAGCTGGGCGTAGCTGCGGGCACCGGCCGTGCTGCCGGCCCAACCTTCCATGACCTCGTAGATCGGCTCCGCTGCGGCCTGGGCGGCCATCGCCGCCGGCAGCCGGTGCATCACCGCGCCGCCAATCCGGTAGCCGGTGCAGATCTTCAGCTCCGCCAGCCCATCCAGCACGTCGAGCTTGGTCAGGGCGAGCCCTTGCACGCCGCCGATCTTCACGCCTTGCCTAACCATGCAGGCATCGAACCAACCGCAGCGGCGACGGCGGCCGGTGACGGTCCCGAATTCCCGCCCGCGATCGCCCAGCCCCTGGCCAATCGCATCATGCAACTCGGTCGGGAAAGGTCCGCTGCCGACGCGGGTGGAGTAGGCCTTGGCGATGCCCAGCACCATGCCGATCGCATCCGGCCCGATGCCGGCGCCCGCCGCGGCGTTGCCGGCAACGGTGTTGGAGGAGGTGACAAAAGGATAGGTGCCGTGATCGACGTCCAGCATCACCGCCTGCGCGCCTTCGAACAGCACGCGCTTGCCCTCGCGCTTGGCGGCATCCAGGCGTTCCCAGACCGCCTCGCTGAAGGGCAGCAGTTGGGGCGCCCAGGCCAGCAACTGATCGAACAGCGGCTGCTTTTCAAATAGCGGCGCACCGAGGCCCTTGAGGAGCGAATTGTGATGCAGCAGCAGCTCGTCGAGCTTCTTCGAAAGCGTCTCGGGCTCCGCCAGATCGCACAGCCGGATCGCCCGGCGACCGACCTTGTCCTCATAGGCCGGGCCGATGCCGCGCCCGGTGGTCCCGATCTTGTCGCCGCCGCGCGCCGCCTCCCGCGCCCGGTCGAGCGCCGGATGCAGCGGCAGGATCAACGGCACGTTCTCGGCAATGCGCAGGTTGGCGGGCGAAACGCTGAGCCCCTGCCCCGTCACCTTGGCGATCTCGCTGAGCAGCGCCTCCGGATCGAGCACCACGCCATTGCCGATGATGCCGAGCTTGCCGCGCACCACGCCCGAAGGCAGCAGGGAGAGCTTATAGGTCTCCCCACCCACCACCAGAGTATGCCCGGCATTGTGGCCGCCCTGGAAGCGGACGACGATATCGGCGCGGCTGGCCAGCCAATCGACGACCTTGCCCTTGCCCTCGTCGCCCCATTGGGCGCCGATCACCGCGACATTGGCCATGCTTAGCCTTCCTCGGAGAGCGGTACGGCACGGCCGTCCCGCAGTGTGTGCGTGCACCGCAAGGTGAGCGGCGTATCGATGGCCGTCAGCGCCGCGACCGTCGCGCAGCCCCCTGCCCGGAGCGTCGCGGCCGCTGCCGCCGGGCTGCCGAGCGGCAGGAACACCCGTGGCCGCGGCGGCGGCGCGGGGGCAGCCCGCTGCACCGCGTCTGGATAAAGACTCATGCCCGTCGCCGGCTCCTCGTTCTGCGCGAGGTAGCGGCCGCCGCGGGCAAGTTCCCCGGTGGCGCCAGGGCCGAACACCGTAAAGGCGACGCCCACATGGTAGTGGAAGCCGCGGAACTCGAGCGGGTCGAGCGTGATGACAAGATCGGGCGCGCGGGCCCGGATGGCAGCGATCACCTGGGCCGCGTTCTCGGCGATGGCGCGCGCCGCTGGCGGCAAGGGGAGGCCGGCAAGCGCCAAGAGCGCTGAATCCGCCGGTCCCGCGGCTTCCAGCAGCCGCGGCAGCATGGCCCCAAGATCGACCGCGAGCGGCGCCAAGCGGGCCGCCATCTCGCGCACCGCCACCGGGTCCTTGCGATCGATTCCCAGGCGAAGAGCCTCGATCAGGCTACGGGCGGCGGCCTCACTCAGCCGGGGGGCGAGGGCCGCGGAAGTCGCCCCGGCCTCGGTCAGCAGGACCCCCGCCATGGTCGGCAGGCTGATATCGAGGCTGATCGCGCGGACCCCGGCCCGGGCCAGCGCCTCAGCGGTGACCACCGCGACCTCGGCATCAGCGGCCGGTGCCTCGGGACCAATCAGCTCGATACCGACCTGCGGCAATTGCCGCTGCGGGGCGATCTGGGTGCCCTTCACCCGCAACACCTGACCGGCATAGCACAGCCGCAGCGGTCGCGGCTCACCGCGCAGGCGGGTCGCGGCGATGCGGGCGACCTGCGGCGTGGTGTCGGCGCGCAGCCCCATCATGCGCTGGCTGACCGGGTCCATCAGCCGGAAGGTCTGTTCGGCGACCGCCGCACCGGTCCCCGCGAGCAAGCTCTCCTCGAACTCCAGCAGCGGCGGTTTCAGCCGCTCATAGCCGTGCGCCGCGAAGCCGGCCATCAGCGCCTCGACAAGCGCCGCCTCCCGCTCCGCCTCAGGCGGCAGCAGATCGATCAGCCCGGCCGGCAGCAGGCCGGCGACGGGGGGGGTGAGGGGCGCCTCAGTCATGCGCCCGGGGGTGTGGCTGGGGGTGTCAGGCGGCGCAAGGGCCGCGTCGCTCGCGTGGCGTCGCCGCCGGGCCTATCCAGGGGGGATGTGCTACCGCTTGGTGATCTTCGATTATGACGGCACGCTGGTGGACAGCCTGCCCTGGTTCATCGCGACCCAACCGCTGGTCGCGGCCCAATTCGGGCTGCGGCCGCTGCGGCCGGAGGACCTGCCCGCACTCCGCCAGTTGAACAGCCGGGAGGTGCTGCGCTCCATGGGGGTGCCAAGCTGGAAGCTGCCGGCGCTGACGTTGGAGCTGCGGGCCCGCAAGCGGGCCGCAGCCGAGCGGATTCCCCTGCATCCGGGCATCGCCGAGGCAGTCGGCGGACTGCACGCAGCCGGCATCAGGCTGGCCATCGTCAGCTCCGACAGTGCCGCGAGCATCCGCCAGGGGCTCGGCCCGCTGGCAGCGCTGATCGGCCATATCGGCGGCGGCGCCACGCTATTCGGCAAAGCAGGCGCGCTGCAACGGGCAGTGCGGGCCATGGCGGTCCCGCCGGCGGCGGCGATCTATATCGGCGATGAGAGCCGTGATGCTGAGGCCGCAGCCAAGGCGGGCCTCGCTTTTGGCGCGGTCGCCTGGGGTTACGCAGCGCCCGACCTGCTACGCGCCCTCGACCCGCTGGAATGGTTCACGGAACCGGCCACG
>CAITYE010000516.1 GCA_903896535.1 uncultured Paracraurococcus sp. | reverse complement strand
GCCGAAGGCGCTGAATCGCGCGATCCAACACATGCTAGAGCGCGATGCGTTGAGGCGGAATCGCCGAAGGCGCTGAATCGCGCGATCCAACACATGCCAGAGTGGGCTGCGTGAACGCATGTGAACGCAGCATGCTCTCGAAAACACAATAAATCGAGCAGGTTATCTGCGTTGACACGGATCACCTTGTGATCCGTCTCGCCCGCAGCCTGCACCAATCCTCAACTGCTCTCGACCGCCGGGCGCAGCTGCAGATTGTCGAACACCGGCTCCCGCCACCGCCGCAGCGCCCCGCCCAGCGCTTCCGCCAGATCCCGTTTCTGGGCCTCACCCAGATGCCGGCCAATCTCGATCTCCCGTTGCCGCTGGCGCAGCAATAGCCGGCTGACCCGCCCGGGGCGTTCCTCAAGCGCGAGGCGCGCCCAATAAGGATCGACCACCTCCTTCTCCTGCGCGCCGTGATGATCGGTGCGGCGGATGGTCAGCTCTGTCTCCGTCAGCACCAGGACTTCGAGCAGCCGTGCGGCCCAGCGCCGTTGCAGCTGAAAAAGGCCGATCACGACCGCCGCTTCCAGCAGGGTGAAGCCGAAGACCGGCCAGGCGCCGAGCAGGACGAAGACCAGCCCTTCAAGCGCGGCCGCGAGCAGAATGCCAAGGCTGACCAGCAATGCCCCGCGCTGGCCAAGGCTGCGCGGCGGTGCGCAGACAGCTTCGAATAAAACCGGCAGGCCGGGGGGTTGCGGAGCGGACATCGGGCCTTTGAGATAGGGGCCAACCGCGCCAGTGCACGGCCATGCGGAGCTACAATGCCCAATACCCCGACCGCCGCCAAGCTGCCCAGGCACGGCAGCGCCCGCGCCCCGCGCCGGGCCCGCGCCATGGCGGCCCCGCAGGCCGAGCGCTTCCTGCGCCTGCTGGCGGCTAACAACCCGGCGCCGGAGACCGAACTTTCCTATCACGATCCCTTCACCCTTCTGGTCGCGGTGGTGCTGTCCGCCCAGACCACCGACGCGGCGGTGAACAAATGCACGCCCTCCCTCTTTGCCGCGGCGCCGACGCCTGCCGGCATGGCCGCGCTGGGTGCCGAGGGCATCGCACCGCATATCCGCCGCATCGGGCTCTGGCAGGCGAAGGCGCGCAATGTCGGGGCGCTGGCGGCGAAGCTGGTCGCCGAGCACGGCGCCGAGGTCCCGCGGGAGCGGGCGGCGCTGGAAGCGCTGCCGGGCGTCGGGCGCAAGACCGCCAATGTCGTGCTGAATGTTGCGTTCGGCGAGGCCACCATGGCAGTCGATACCCATATCTTCCGCCTGGGCAATCGCACCGGCCTTGCCCCCGGCCGGACGCCGCGCGCCGTGGAGGAGGGGATCGTGCGGAAGTGCCCGCCCGATCTGCTGCGCGACGCGCATCACTGGCTGATCCTGCACGGCCGCTATGTCTGCAAGGCGCGCACGCCCGAATGCTGGCGCTGCCCTGCCACGGCCGCATGCAACTACCGCGACAAGGTTTCCTCGCCCGTGGGCTGAGCGAGGTTCAGCCCAGCAGGCTTGCGGCCACGTTCACCGAAGCGGCCAGGATCGCCGCATTGTAGACGAAGGCGACGAGCCCGTGGACGAGCGCGATCCGGCGCATGGCGGAGCTTGAGATGGCGGTATCGGAGGTTTGTGCCGTCATGCCCATGGTGAAGGAAAAATAGAGGAAATCGACCGTCTGAGGCGGCGTCTTCCCAGCGAATTCCAAGCCACCGCCGGCTTGCCAGTATTCATGCGCGTAGCAGACCGCAAAGAGCAGGTGCACATAGCTCCAGGAGAGCACGACCGTCAGCAGCGGCAGTCCGTAGGCGATCTCAGGCTGGTGTCGCGGATGCACGGCGAGCGACCAGGCGACCGCGCATAGCGAGGCGAGTGCGCCGATCACGCTGGCGGTCATAACCACCCCCTCGCTGCCCTCGAGCTCGATAGCCCGCTGGCGGAGGGATTCCGGCGTCGCACGGCGCAGGCGCAGGATGATGGCAAACATGTCGACGCAGATGAAAACGCACCAGCCGACCAGCAGCGCCGCTTGCACGGGCAGGGCCCGCATGGCGAGCGCGCTGGCGGCGGCACCCAGCCCGATGGCCAGCAGCAGCGTCTGCCGCGGGTGCTGGACCGGGCGCGTCATTTGCTGAAGCGCCGGGGATCGCAGAGCGGGATGGCGGGCGTCACGTCCGCCTCTGGCACCCGGCCTTCGATGAGTGCCGCCAGCAGCCGCCCGGCGGCCGGCGCGGTCTGGATGCCATAGCCGCCTTGCCCGACCATCCAGAAAAAGCCGGGCTCGACCCCAGCACCGATCGCCAGGCCGCGATCTGGGGTGAAGGTGCGGAGTCCGGCCCATTTGTGCTCGACCCGCGTCACCGGGATATCCAGCGCCTGCTGCATGCGATCGATGCCGATCGCCACGTCCAGCTCATCCGGCTGGGCATCGAGTGGCGCGCTGTCCGTCTCATCTGCCGGTGAGACCATCAGCTTGCGGCGGGCTTCCGGGCGGACGTACCAGCTATGACCGACATCGCCCAGCATGGGCCAGTCCGTGCAGTCGAAGGCGCCGGGGTCGATAATGCAGGCGGTGCGCCGCTTTGGTTGCAGCCCGATGCGGGGCAGGCCGGCCAGCGCCGCCACCTCATCGCCCCAGGCGCCCGCGGCATTGACCAGCAGCGGCGCGGCGAAGACTGTGCCGCCCAGGGCTTCCGCGTGCCAGCGGCCGCCGGCGCGCCAGATCCGCGCCGCGCGCTGGCGTAGCGCCAGCCGGCCGCCATGCTGGGTGACTTGTCGCAGGAAGCCCTGGTGCAGGGCATGCACATCCATATCGAAGCAATCGGGCTCCATCGCCGCGGCAACCGCATAGTCGGGCCTGAGCGCCGGCACCCGGGCGCGCAGCGTGGCGAGATCCAGGCGGCGCATCTCCGGCGCCTCGGCCAGCATGGCTTCGAGGGCGGCGAGTTTTTCGGGAGGGGCGAGATGCACGACATCGCGAGCATGGATCAGCGCGCCGAAGCCTGGGGGTGGAGCATCGAAGAAACCACGAGAGGCCGCGGTCAGGATGCGCGCATCCGGGCTGCCGTAATGGCGAATCCAGATCGCCGCCGAACGACCGGTGGTGTGGAAGCCGGCGCTCTCCTCGGCTTCCAGCAGCACGACGCGGTGGCGGGGGGCGAGATGCGCGGCCGCTGTTGCCCCGGCGATGCCGGCGCCGATAACGATGATATCGCAGGCTTCGAGTTCCATGCCCGTAATCTCGGTCGGCTGGCCGGTGGCCGCAAGTCAAACTGTGTATTTCTCAAGCAATTCTGCGCGGTTGCGTGGGCCGGCGTGGCAGGTCATCGTGGCCACGCAATAGGCGCGCAAGTCGCCAGCAGGAGGACCAGGGATGTCTCGTCAGCAGATCAGCCGTCGCGCGGCATTGCGCTCGGGCGCCGGGGTCGTGGCCGCCGGCGCGCTCAGCGCGCCCATGGTGCATGCGCAAGGGACCGGCGGCAGCCTGCGCTTTGCCTTCTGGGACCATTGGGTGCCTGGCGGCAATGACGCGCTGAAGAAGCTCTGCGGCGAATGGGGCGCCAAGAACAACGTCAATGTCTCGTTGGATTTCATCAATACGACGGGCAACCAGCTGCAGCTGACCTCTGCCGCGCAGTTCCAGTCCGGCAACGGGCATGATGGTATTTCGCTGACGCCCTGGGATG
>CAITYE010000515.1 GCA_903896535.1 uncultured Paracraurococcus sp. | reverse complement strand
CTGCAAAAAGAGCGCGACGCGATGGAGAGAAAGGTCTCCGGTATGCGGAGCGATAATCTTGATCGCGATCAGCTCGATGAGCGCGCCCGCGCGCTGCATAACCTTGTGGAGCGTGATGAGCTGATCGTTCCGTATGATCAGGGCAAGCGATTGTACTGATCGCCTGCCCTGTTTCTGCCGCCCCTTAATCTCGCAGCGGCAGATAGACTTCCCCTTGTTCACGGAATTTCCGAGCCATCTCAATCATGCCCTCCTTCTGAGCCTCGGCCCGGATATCGTGCGAGATCCGCATAGAGCAGAATTTCGGCCCGCACATTGAACAGAAATGCGCGGTTTTGTGAGCATCTCGTGGCAGCGTCTGGTCGTGGAAGCCGCGAGCAGTTTCCGGGTCCAACGACAGGTTGAACTGATCCTCCCAGCGGAACTCGAAGCGGGCCCGGCTCAAGGCATCGTCGCGGATGCGGGCGGCCGGGTGGCCCTTGGCAAGATCCGCAGCATGCGCGGCGATCTTGTAGGTGACGACGCCGACTTTCACATCGTCGCGATCTGGCAGCCCCAGATGTTCTTTAGGCGTGACGTAGCAGAGCATGGCCGTACCGAACCAGCCGATCATCGCCGCACCGATACCGGAGGTGATGTGGTCGTAGCCTGGCGCGATATCGGTGGTCAGCGGCCCGAGGGTATAGAACGGGGCCTCACCGCAGACTGCGAGCTGCTTATCCATATTGGCTTTGATCTTGTGCATGGGCACATGACCCGGCCCCTCTATCATGACTTGGCAGTCGCGCGCCCAGGCGACTTTGGTCAACTCACCGAGCGTTTCCAACTCGGCGAACTGGGCGGCGTCATTGGCATCGGCGATGGAGCCGGGACGCAGCCCGTCGCCCAGCGAAAAGCTGACATCGTAGCTCCGCATGACGTCGCAGATTTCATCAAACCGCTCGTATAGAAAGCTCTCGCGGTGATGCGCCAGGCACCACTTGGCCATGATCGATCCACCGCGCGAGACGATCCCGGTGACCCTGGATGCGGTCAGCGGCACATGGGCTAGCCGCACGCCGGCATGGATGGTGAAATAATCGACGCCCTGTTCGGCCTGTTCGATCAGCGTATCCCGGAAGACCTCCCAGGTGAGATCCTCGGCGATGCCCCCGACCTTCTCGAGTGCCTGATAGAGCGGCACAGTGCCGATCGGGACCGGCGCGTTGCGGATGATCCAGTCGCGGATATTGTGAATGTTGCGACCGGTCGAAAGGTCCATCACCGTATCCGCCCCCCAGCGGATGGACCAGACCATCTTCTCGACCTCCTCAGCCATCGAGGAGGTAACCGCGGAATTGCCGATATTGGCGTTGATCTTGACCAAGAAATTCCGGCCGATTGCCATCGGTTCGAGCTCGGCGTGATTGATATTCGCCGGGATGATGGCGCGGCCGCGGGCGATCTCGTCGCGGACGAACTCGGGAGTCACGAAGTCCGGCAACGCTGCGCCGAAATCCTCGCCGTCGCGGACCAGCGCGTTCTTGGCCTGGACCCGACCGAGATTCTCCCGGACCGCAACATATTCCATCTCCGGCGTAATGATCCCGGCTCGTGCATAGGCAAGTTGCGTCACCGCCCGGCCGCCCGAGGCCCGACGCGGCGCGTGCCTGACAGGGAAGGGGGGCGTCAACCGATCGCCGCTCACGAAACCGTTATCCTCAGGCTTCAGCAAGCGCGCGGCATAGCTCTCGGTATCGCCGCGGGCGATGACCCAGGCGTCGCGCGGCCGCGGCAGACCCTGCTCGATCTCGATCGTAATCGCCGGGTCGGTATAGGGCCCCGAACTGTCGTAGACAGTCACCGGAGGCTCGCCAGCCGATGGATGCAGGGCGATCTCGCGCATCGGGATGCGCAGCGATGGATGCAATACCCCGGGCTTGTGGACCTTGGTGGAAGCCGGCAACGGGTCGGTCGTGACGCGCGGCGTTTCGGGCAGGGCATCAGGCATGGGCATCGCCTCCTAAAGACGGCCCGCTGGAGAAGAGGGAGGCGACGGCGGCTTGCGCACGAGCGACACCTTCCCTACGCCAGCATGACCTGGGTCAGGTTCGTCGGGTCACCGCGCTCCGGTGCCTTGCGGCAGCCGTCCAGCGATCTCTCAGCCCCTTGACGGGACTCCCCGGGTGAAGTGGGGATTAGGCCGCCTTATGCCGCTAGGTGTCAATTGAAACTTTGCTTAATCCGCCTGTCGCAAGCCGGATTGCGTGATGAGATCGCGATACTTGATCGCCTCTGCAGCAACATAAATGCCGAAGGCCACGTGATCGAGATAGCGGATGGGATGCGATGCCTTGGTCATGTTCTCAACGACTGAGGGGGTTTTGAGCGTCTTGGCGCAAGCCGCGTCGAGCCGCGCGAGAATCGGCTTGGGCGTATCGGCCGGCCCAAAAATTCCGGTCCACAGTGGGAATACCAGATCGTAGCCAAGTTCGCGCATCGTCGGCGCATCGGGCACATCCCGCGCACGCTCCGCACCGAATACTGCGATCGCGTGTAGCCCGTATTGCGCGACAAGATTCGCCTCCGCAGTCAGCATCTGCACCGTTCCTGACTGCATCGCCAATACGCTGTCGCCGGATCCGCGGAAGGGGATATGGTTCAAGCTGATGCCGGCCGTACGGCTGAAGCCGGTCATCGAGAGGTGCCCGAGACCGCCCACTCCACCAGAGGCATAGGGGATTTGCCCCGGGTTCACCTTGGCTCGAGCGATGACATCGTCGAGTGTTCGCAGCTCGGTTTCCCTTGGCGTCATCAACGTGGCGGGCGCTTCCGCCACCAGGCAGACCGTCGCCAGTTGGCTTGCCTGATAAGGCGGTTTGGCCAGGAAGCTTGGCTGAATTGCGATCGCCGCCATCGATGTGAGCAGCAGCGTCTGCCCATCCGGTTTCGCGCGCACGACCTCCGAGGTGCCGATGGTGCCGGTTGCGCCGCCGACATTGCGAATGACGATCTGGGTGCCAAGCTCCTCAGCCAGTACCGGCTGGATCAGCCGCCCGATAATGTCGGTGCCGCCGCCGGGGGGCCAGGGAATGATCAGCTGGATCTGAGCTCGCGCGGGGGAAGCTAAAAAGAAAGCGGCGCAGAACGCCGCGATGGCAAGACGCATCTGGATGTCCTTCCCTGCTGGTTGCGGCTATCGATGCCGCATTCCAACCGGAAGGCTATATGTCCGCGACGGCGGGCGGCAATCTCAAACCACGTGCTGGCGGATGTAGCGGCGCTGCATGCGGAACATGGGTCTTACCCGTGCGGTCCAGGCGGTGCTGCGGCCCGCGATCCATTCAGGGGTCTGGTTCACCTCTGGGTTCTCGAACCGATAGGCAGCGAGGAGGTTGGGCGTGCCGCTATCAAGCCGGCGATAGCGGGTGCCACCGATACAACCTGGGCAGGCGGTCAGCATCGGCAGATGCTCTTGTTCGTACCAGCGGAAGATCTCAGGCAGGTCAGCCTCCGCGATGTCCAACTCCACTGTGTAAAGGAACGGTGCCGGGCGGCTGACATCGCCGAGAGAGGCGATGAAGGCATAAGGAATGCCGCCGGTCGCGCCCGCTGGCGGTGCCTCTTCCCAATGCCAGGTATCGGCCGCGTCCTCGACATTGCGATAGTGGGTTCCCGGGCCGGCATTCTGGCGGATGATGAGGTCGGGCATTGGGTTTCCTCCGAGCAACAGTCGCGGCAGTATTGCAGGAAAGACTGATGGAGGAAGCCTATGGCTCGCATTCCCTACGCTGACCCGGAGGCGCCGGAGAACCGGGAGGCTGCCGCATACATCGTCGCCAGCCGCAAGCGCCTTGGGCATCTGCACCGTATGCTGCTGAACAGCCCGCCTATCGCCAAGGGTTGGATCGATCTTTACGACGCCATCCGTTGGAAAACCGAACTTTCGGGCAAGTTGCGGGAAATGGCGATGTGTCAGGTCGCAGCCATCAATAAGGCACATTATGAATGGGCCGCCCATGCGCCGATTGCCTTGAAGGAAGGTGCAACGCAGGCGCAGCTCGACGCGCTGCCCGACTGGGCCGCCAAGCCGGCGCTGTTCGATGCAGCTGAGAGCGCCGCCTTGGCGCTTTGCGATGCCATGACGAAGCATGTGCACGTGCCAGCCGACGTTTTCGCCAAAGTGAAAGCGGCCCTGCCGAATCGCCAGGTCGTGGAACTCGTTGTCACTATCGCCGGCTACAATTGTGTCTCGCGGGTGCTCGAAGCCCTTGAGATCAACGGGGCGGATCAGCTCTGATGAATGGCGCCGAGTGGCTGGCTCAGAGCCTCAAGGCCAGCGGGCAGACCCACTTTTTCTTCGTTGATGCCGTTCTGCGACGGACGCTGCTGGCACTGGAACGGGTCGGCGTCCAGCCGGTGCTGGCCCATACCGAAAAGGCGGCCGTCTACATGGCCGATGCGTATGGACGCGTTTCCGGCCGGCCGGGCGTTGTCGCGGCGCAGTCGGTTGGCACTGCCAATCTCGCCGCTGGCCTCCAAGACGCTTATTTCGCCCGCAGCCCTGTCCTGGCTTTGACCGGGCACAAGCCGATCGGCCATCAGCACCGCAACGCCTACCAGGAATTGGCGCATGCGCCCCTCTTCGCGCCAGTGACTAAATTCGCGGCGCAGGTCGCTGAGGCCGAGGATCTCTCACGGCAGTTCCGCCAGGCATGGGCGGCAGCGGTTAGCGCCCCGCCTCGGCCGGTCCACCTGGATCTGAACGGATTGATGGGAGAGTTCGTCGAAACCACCGAGACAATGGCCGCGCCGGCAGCGCTGGGGCATTGGCTGGCGCCATTGCATCGTCCCCTGGTCGCTGCCGAGAGCATTCGGGCAGCTGCAGCCGCACTGTTATCCACATCTCGTGTGGCCATCGTCGCAGGGGATGGTGCGGCCCTGTCGGGTTGCGGTGCCGAATTGCTCGACCTTGCAGAGGCGCTTCGTGCACCGATTGCGACCTCGCTCGGCGCCCGGGGGTTGATCGATACCCGGCATCCGCTTGCGGTGGGTGTGGTCGGCAATTACGCAGCGCCGCCCGCCAATCAGGTCGTGCATGCAGCAGATCTGGTGCTGTTCATCGGCTGCGATACCGGCGATCAGGTAACCCACACCTGGCGTGTGCCGAAGCCAGGCACGCGCATCGTCCAGATCGATGCCGACCCGCTGGAGTTCGAACGCAGTTATCCGACCGAGGTCGCGCTCCTCGGCGATCCGCGTGGCACTTTGGCTGCACTCTGCGCTGAGATCGGCCGGCCATCGCGCGACCATACATTTCTGACAGAGGCGCGGGCGCTGATGGCGGCTTGGCGACGTAGCGTTGCGCCGCGCCAAACGAGTGATGCGGTCGCAATCGATCCTGCCCGGCTGGCGGCAGAAATCACCGCGGCGCTGCCCCCCGACGCCATTTTGGTGGCCGATACCGGCTATTCGGGCATTTGGACCGGGACCTTGGTCGACCTGGCACCTGGGCAGACCTATCTCCGGGCGGCCGGTTCGCTCGGCTGGGCGTTCCCGGCGGCACTTGGCGCGAAATGTGCTGCGCCTCACCGGAAGGTGGTCTGTTGGTCGGGCGATGGCGCGCTCTATTACCACCTGCCGGAACTCGAGACCGCTCGGCGGCGCGGCATCGCTATTGTCCTTGTGGTGAACAACAACTCCGGCTTCGGCCAGGGTTGGCCGAACTATCTGAAGCAGGCCGGTAACCGGCCAGTGGCCGCAGAACAGGTGCTGCGCTTCGGACCGACCGATTTTGCCGCTATCGCGCGTCAGTTTGGTCTTTCTGGCATTCGCGTCGAACGTCCCGGCCAGCTGGCCGGAGCGCTTGCGGAAGCGCTGGCAAGTCGGGAAACCGTAGTGGTCGACGTCGTCACCGACATCGATTGCCGGGCGCCGGAACCTTGGGCTCCATAGGAGAGATCGCATGGCACGAGTAGCGGTCATCGGCGCCGGCACCATGGGGCACGCCATAGCGCTGGTTTATGCGTTGGGCGGCCATCAGGTAAGGCTGACCGATAGCAATATGATGACGCTGGACAAGGCGCAGGGGTTGATGGAAGCGGTCTTGGCGACCTTGGTCGAAGGCGGCGAGGCACCGCCAGATTGGACCAGCGCACATCTCGCGCAAATGGTTACCCGCCATTTCTCGCTGGAGGAGACAGTCGAAGGCGCTGAGCTGATCATCGAGGCCATCATCGAGACGCCAAATGCCAAGGCGGCGCTCTATCGCCAGCTTGAGGCATGCGCGCCAGCCGAGGCGATTATTGCCAGCAACACCAGCCAGCTCGATATCTTTCCGCTGATTCCAGAAGGCCTGCAATCTCGTGCATTGATCACGCATTGGTACACGCCGCCCTATCTGGTTGATCTGGTCGATGTCATCGCCGGCCCACAATGCGAGGCGGAGCATGTTGCAACCGTCACCACGCAGTTGCGCGAGATGGGCAAGCAGCCGATCGGCTTGAAGAAATTCGTGCCCGGCTATGTGGCTAACCGCATCCAGGCGGCGATCGGGCTTGAAGTGCAGGCGCTGCTGGATGAGGGCGTCGCCAGCGCGGCAGAGATCGACGCGGCGATCATCCACGGACTTGCGCTGCGCATTCCGATCCTTGGCTTCTATGCCAAAGCCGATTTCACAGGTTTGCCGCTGATGCAGGCGATCAAGCGAAACAATAGCTATACGCCGCCGACCCCAAAGGCGCAGAGCCCGATCCTCGACAAGCTGATCACAGATGGTCGCACTGGCGTCCTGGCCGGCGCTGGCTATTACGACTGGCCCGGCGACGCCGCCGCATTGTTTGAGGCGCGCGACCGCAAGCTGATGGCCCTGAAACAGGCTCTTCGTGAGATTGGCACTATGGCAGGATTGGAGCGCACCCTGTGATCACCTACGACCTCAAAGGCAAGACGGCGCTGGTCACCGGCGGCGCGTCGGGGATTGGTTATGCTCTCGTGACTCAGCTGGCGCGGAACGGCGCTCAGGTGGCGATTAATCATTTGGCAGATGACGCGCGTGGGCTCGAGGCGGTCGAGCGATTGTGCGCAGCTGGCTTCAATGTCATCAGCGCGCCCGGCAATGTCGGCGATGCCGTCGATGGCCCTCGGATGGTCGAGCAGGCGATCAAGGATCTCGGTCGATTGGATTTCCTTGCTAACAATGCCGGTACGCCAGGCAGCCGCGCGACGATCCCCATGGCCGCGCTTGATCAGGTGACCGATGAGCTCTGGGAGACATTGCTGCAGGTCAATCTTGTCAGTGT
>CAITYE010000514.1 GCA_903896535.1 uncultured Paracraurococcus sp. | reverse complement strand
GTCACCTATGCCGGCAAGCTCGGCAAGGCCGATGGCGCCATCGACTGGACGCGGCCGGCGGCGCTGATCGAGCGGCAGGTGCGGGCGCTGAACCCCTGGCCCGGCACCTTCTTCACCTGCCGGGGAGAGGCGATCCGCCTACTCGCCGCCCTGCCGGTGGCCGGCGCCGGGACACCGGGGGAGGTCCTGGACAATGCCCCCACCATTGCCTGCGGCGCGGGCGCGCTGCGCCTGCTGCGCCTGCAACGCCCGGGGCGCGGGCCGCTGGGGGCCGAGGACTTCCTCCGCGGCTTCCCGCTGCCGCCGGGCACCCGGCTCGGCTGATGCCGCGCTACGCGCTGCTGCTGGAATACGATGGCGGGCCCTTCGTCGGCTGGCAGCGGCAGGCGCAGGGGCTGTCCGTCCAGCAGGCGCTGGAGGAAGCGGCGGCGGCGCTGAACGAGGGCGTGCCGCCGACCAGCATGGCCGCCGGGCGCACCGATGCCGGCGTGCACGCCGCCGGGCAGGTGGCGGAGATCACCCTGGCCAAGGACCTGCCGCCGGAGCGGGTGCGGGATGCCCTGAACTTCTACAGCCGGCCGCACCCGCTGGCGGTGCTGAAGGTGGCCCGCGCGCCGGAGGGCTGGTCGGCGCGCTTCGCCGCGACCGGGCGGGCCTATCGCTACCGCATCCTCAACCGCCGGTCGCGCCCGGCGCTGGAAGCCGGGCGGGTCTGGCATATCCACGGAACGCTGGATGCCGCCGCCATGCAGGCGGCCGCGCAGCTGCTGCTGGGCCAGCATGACTTCTCCGCCTTCCGCGCCGCCGCCTGCCAGGCCACCTCACCGCTCCGCACGCTCGATCGGCTGGAGGTGCGGCGGGAGGGCGAGGAGGTGACGGTGATCGCCGAGGCGCGGAGCTTCCTGCACCACCAGGTCCGTAACCTTGTCGGCACGCTGGCCGAGGTGGGTGTGGGCAAGCGTGATACCGCATGGCCGCGCGCGGTGCTGGACGGCCGCGACCGCACCAGGGCCGGGCAGACCGCCCCGGCAGCGGGGCTGTGCTTCATGGCCGTGCGCTACGGCGTGCCGCTGGAGTGGGTCTGAGCACGCTTGTTGCGGGGGACGCCGGGTGCCACGGTCCGGCCCTAGCAGGCTGCTCTAAGGGTTGTTGGGTCGCGCGATTCAGCGTTATCGGCGATTCCGCCTCAACGCATCGCGCTCTAGAGCAAGAAATCCGTTCAGACGAAATCGGCTGAACGGGTTTCTTGTTCTGGAAAATCTCGATTCTAGCGCAGATTCCAGTCTGATGGATCACCGCGCGATCCAGCAGAACGGGGGCTGCGCTAGAGGAATCGCTCAATATCGAGCGAGCTTTCCCGGCCGATCCGCCCGGCATGCTCCACCAGGAAGCGCTCCGCCGCCTCTCGCCCGAAGCCGCGCAGGATTTGCAGGAACTCCCAATCCCCGTTCAGCTTGGTGGAGAGCTTGAAGCCGCGCATCCGCGTCTCGTCCTCGATGCAATGGAGGAAGATGCGCCGATAGCGCGGCTGTTCCAGCCGCCCGCCCTCCAGCAGCCGTTGGACGAAGTCGATCGCCCGCATCTCCGCCATCAAGGACGCGTTGAAGCTGATCTCGTTCAGCCGGTTCATGATGTCGGATGGCGTTTGCGGCAGCTCCTCGCGCATGATGGCGTTGATCTGCACCAGCAGGATGTCGGGCGCCCCGCGTTCGTGATACAGGGGCCACAGCGCGGGATTGCCCAGATAGCCGCCATCCCAATAGGCCTCACCGTCGATCTCGACCGCGCGTGCCACCTGCGGCAGGCAGGCGGAGGCAAGCACGGCATCGATGCTCAGCTCAGCCCGGGTGAAGATCCGCGGCTTGCCGGACCGCACATTGGTCGCCGAGATATACAGCCGGTTGGCGTTGGGGGCGGCCCGCAGCGCCGCGCAATCCAGATGCCGCTCCAGCAGCGAGCGCATCGGATTGAACACCTCCGGCAGCATGTTGAACTGATAGGGGGAGAACATCCGGGTCATGGTATCGAAGGCCTGGTAGGCCATGGACCAGGTCAGGTCATGGCCCCAGATCGCTTTCTCGACCGGGGTGTTCTGCATCGGGCTGAAGACCATCCGGGCGGCGATGTCCCGCCACAGCGCGCCCAGCGCCTCGATCGCGCCGGCCCGCCCGCCGCGCGCCAGCCCTTGGACCAGCACGGCGGCGTTGATCGCCCCGGCCGAGGCGCCGGAGACGCCGTCGATGACGATGCGTTCATCCTCCAGCAGCCGCTCCAGCACGCCCCAGGTGAAGGCACCATGGGTGCCGCCGCCCTGGAGCGCGAGGTTGATGCGCTTGGGCGCCGGGGCCGGCGCGACCGCCGGCGAGGCGAGATCCGGGCCGGTCAACTCGCGGTCCAGCCCCCGTCGATCGACAGCGCCGCGCCGGTCATGCCGGAGGAGCCGGGGCCGCAGAGGAAGAGCGCGGCCTGGGTGATCTCATCGACCTCGATCCAGCGCTTGGACGGCTGGTGTTCCAGCAGGTGGTCCTTCAGCGCCGCTTCTTCGGAGATGCCGAACTTCTTGGCCAGCGGCGGCACCTGTGCTTCGGCCAGCGGGGTGCGGACGAAGCCCGGGCAGATGGCGTTGCAGGTGATCTGCGTCTGCGCCACCTCGACCGCCACCGTCTTGGTCAGGCCGATCTGCGCGTGCTTGGCCGAGACATAGGCAGATTTGTAGGGCGAGGCGATGAGGCCGTGCGCCGAGGCGATGTTGATGATCCGCCCCCAGTTGCGCTTCTTCATGCCCGGCAGCGCGGCGCGGATGGCGTACCAGTTGGAGGCGAAGTTGATCGCCATGATCGCCTCGAATTTCTCGGGCGGGAACTCGTCGATCGGGGCGACGAACTGGATGCCGGCATTGTTCACCAGGATATCGAGCGTGCCGAGCGCCGCCTCGGCTTCCTCGATCATCTGCGCGACGGCGGCGGATTTGCTGAGGTCGGCCGCCGAATAGGGCGCCTCGGCGACGCCCATCAGCGCCCCCACCTCGGCCCGCGCCGCGGCGATCTCCTCGGGCTTGCCGAAGCCGTTCAGCATCACCTTGGCGCCCGCCGCGGCAAAGGTCTTGGCGATGCCAAGTCCGATACCGCTGGTGCTGCCGGTGACCAGCGCGCCGCGCCCAGCCAGGATCTTTTCCATCCGCGATCTCCTTCGCTGCGCCGGCGACATGGGCCGCCCGGCGCGCCGCTTCCCCTAACAGGGTCGCGCCGATTAGGCGATATCCATCAGCAGCCGCACCGCCCGCTTGACCATGGGCGAGAGCAGCTTCGGCGCGTAGAAATCCCCGGCCGCCCGTTTGCCTGCCTCGGCCAGCGTCGGATAGGGCAGCACCAGGCCGGCCAGCGCCGAGGCCGGCAGTCGCCGCCCGATCAGCAGCCCGTACATCCCCGCCATCTCCCCGGCATGCGGCGCCAGCACCGTGGCACCCAGCAGCCGGCCCTTGGGCGTCAGCACCAGCTTCACCCCGCCCGCCTCCAGCCCCTCGGCCGCCGCGCGGTCATTCTCGGCCAGCGGCCAGCGATGGATGCGGAGCGCGCGGTGCCCGGCGGCGCGGGCCTCGGCCTCCGTCAGCCCGATCTGGGCGAGTTCGGGATCGGTGTAGGTCACCCGGGGCAGGGCGGCGTAGTCCAGCCGGGTGAAGGGCAGGCGCAGCAGCATCGAGCGCACGAGGATGCCGGCATGCTGGCCGGCCACATGGGTGAAGGCGCGCGGGCCCAGCCCCTCCGGGTCGGCGATATCGCCCACCGCCCAGACCCGTTTGTTGGACACCGAGCGCAGCCGCCGATCCGTGACGATGCCGCGCGGCCCGGCCGTGATGCCGGCGGCGGCGAGGTCGAGGCCGCCGAGCCGCGGGACCCGACCGGCGGCGACCAGCAGATGCGTGCCGGCGATCCGGCTGCCATCGGCCAGCACCGCGACCGGGCCAGGCTCGACCCGTGCGACCTCAGCGCCTTCCCGGATCACCACGCCATCGGCCTGCAAGGCGGCGCGCAGGCCATCGACCAGTTCCGGCTCCTCCCGCCCGGCGATGCTGGCGCTGGCTTCCAGCACCGTCACCTGGCAGCCCAGCCGGGCATGCGCCTGGGCCATCTCCAGCCCGATCGGCCCGCCGCCCAGGATCAGCAGATGGCCGGGCGCGGCGGGCAGGTCGAACAGCGTCTCATTGGTCAGATAGGGAATCGCATCCAGCCCGGGGAGCGCGGGGATCGCCGGCCCCGCGCCGGCGGCGATGACGGCGCGGCGGAAGATGATCCGGCGCCCGGCCACCTCCAGCGCATCGGGGGCGATGAAATAGGCGTGGCCTTCGATCACCTCAACGCCCATCCCGCGATAGCGCTGGGCGCTGTCATTGGGCGCGATGCGGGCAATGGCGCCGGCGACATGCGCGCGGACGCCGGCCCAATCGATCTCGGGCGGGGGCAGGCGCACGCCGAAGCGCCCGGCGCGCCGCGCCGCCGCCGCTGCCGCGCCAGCGGCCAGCAGCGCCTTCGACGGCACGCAGCCGGCATTCAGGCAATCGCCGCCCAGCCGGCCGCGTTCGATCAGCGCCACCTTCAGCCCCAGCCCGGCGCAGATCGCCGCGACCGAAAGCCCGGCGGCGCCCGCCCCGATCACCGCCACATCGACATCAGCCATGCGTCCCACCCCCCCTTGCGTCCACCGCCCGCCGCCGCGTTCGTGCCTTCCACCAGGCCCCCCCGAGCGAGAGCAGGGCAAGGCCCAGCAACGGCAACAGCACCCCCGGCGCCAGGATCGCCGAAAGGTCCGGGCGCCCGCCCGCCGCGAAGACCTGCCCGAGGCCCGC
Organism: uncultured Paracraurococcus sp.; assembly: GCA_903896535.1. Lineage (GTDB taxonomy): Bacteria > Pseudomonadota > Alphaproteobacteria > Acetobacterales > Acetobacteraceae > CAITYE01. Next base: position 2,507 of record CAITYE010000514.1, on the reverse strand, counting down.
GCCGATGCCCGAGAAGACGATCGTCGCCGGGATGATCCCGAGGAAGGTCGCCAAGGCATAGGGCGCGAGCCGCATGCCGACCACCGAGGGGGCAAGATTGGCCAGCCAGAAGGGGACCACCGGCACCAGCCGGAGCGAGAGCAGGTACCAGAAGCCGTCCTCGGCCAAGCCCTGGCGCAGGGCGGCGAGGGCCGGGGTCCGCGCCCGGTCCAGCAGCCCGCCCAGGGCGTGCCGGGCCAGCAGATGCAGCAGGCAGGCGCCGAGCGTTGCGCCGACCACCGTCAGGGCCGCCCCGCTCCAGGGGCCGAACAGGAAGCCCCCGGCCAGCGTCATCACCGCCCCGCCCGGCAGGGAGAAGGCGACCACCGCGATATAGACCAGGACATAGGCCAGCCCGGCCAGGCGCGGCGCGCCCGCAACGAAGCCGAGCAGCGTCGCCCGGTGCGCCGCCAGCGCCTCGAACGACAGCAGAGCCGGCAGCCCGAGGGCATAAGCGAGCCCGAGCGCGCCAAGCAGCAGCGCGACCGGCCAGAGCCGGGTCCAGCCGGGGCGGGCGGAGGGGGCGGACATATGGGGCGCCTACCCCGCTTCGCCGCCGCGCGCCATCCCGGCCGCCGCGATTGACGCGGCACCCCCCCGGTCCCTATATCCCGGCCGCCATCGGCGCCCAAAGCGGGCCGCCGGCCGGCCGCGGCGTGGTGCCACCCTGGCGCCCCGCGGCCGCAGCCCAGACGGAGAGTCCTGTGAAGCGTACCTATCAGCCCTCGAAGCTCGTCCGGAAGCGCCGGCATGGCTTTCGCACCCGGATGGCAACGGTGGGCGGCCGCAAGGTGCTGGCCCATCGCCGCTCCAAGGGCCGCTCGAAGCTGAGCGCCTGAAGGGCGGGATACGATGCCGGGACGTCTGCCCCGGCTGACCCGACGCGCCGAATTCCTGGCCTGTGCGGCCAAGGGCCGCAAGGCCGCCCGTCCCGGGCTGGTGTTGCAGGTTCTGCTGCAGCCGGGGGCCGGCCTCAGGCTCGGCTTCACCGCGACCAAGCGGCTTGGCAATGCCGTGCAGCGCAACCGCGCCAAGCGGCGGTTGCGCGAAGCGGCGCGGCTGGAACTCGGTGGCCACCCGGGCGGCTTCGACCTGGTGCTGATCGCCCGCGAGGGCACCGCGGCGCGGCCCTTTGTGACGCTGCGCGGCGATCTGCGCGGCGCCTTGCGGCAGGCCAGCGGTCCGGCCCGCGAGACGCCGCCATGAGCCCGGCGGCGCAGGTGCTGCGCGGTGCGGTGATCGGCTATCAATGGACGCTGCGGCCGTTCATCGGCGCCCATTGCCGCTATGAGCCGAGTTGCAGCCATTACGCGCTCGGCGCCCTCTCGGCACATGGTGCCGGTCGCGGTGCCTGGCTTGCTTCCCGGCGCATCCTGCGCTGCACGCCCTGGCATGCCGGCGGCGACGACCCCGTGCCTCCTGTTTCCCGGCCCGCTGCGAAAGGCTGAGACCCGATCATGGATCAGAAGCGCCTGATGGTGGCGATCGCCATCTCAATCGGCATCCTGCTGGTCTTCGACCTGCTGAGCCGGCCCTATCGCGAGCAACAGAAGGCCCAGCAGCAACAGCAGCAGGCCCAGGTAAAGCCGCAGGCGGCCCAGGCCACGGCCGGCGCGGCCGGCAGCGCCGCGACCGCCGAGAGCACCGCCCTGGCGACGCCCGCCGCCCGCCTGCCGATCGAGGCACCGCGGGTGAAGGGCTCGTTCAGCCTGCGCGGTGCACGGCTGGATGATCTGGTGCTGAAAGACTATCGCGAGACGGTCGATCCGAAGTCGCCGCTGGTCCGCCTGCTGGCGCCGCGGGAGGACGCCGCGCCCTATTACGCGCAATGGGGCTGGACCGCGCCCGATGGCCGGACCCGGGTGCCGGACGGCAATACCGACTGGGCGGCGACGGGCGGGCCGTTGGCGCCCGGCACGCCGGTGACGCTCGGCTGGGATAACGGCCAGGGCCAGCGGTTCGAAATCGGCCTCACGGTCGATGACAACTACATGTTCAACGTCGAGCAGCGGGTGACGAACCGGGGCGCCGAGCCGGTACAACTGCTGCCCTGGGCCCGGGTGCGCCGGGAATCGACGCCGCCGACCCAGGGCTTCTTCATCCTGCATGAAGGCTTCGTCGGCGTGCTCGACGGCCGGCTGCGTGAACTGACCTACAGCGACGCCAAGACCGAGGCGGAGAAGCGCAACGGTGTTGCGCTGGAGCAGGAGACCGGCGCGGGCTGGGCTGGCTTCACCGACAAGTACTGGCTCGCCTCCCTGGTCGAGACCGACCCGAAGCTGCGCCTCAAGGCCGCCTACCGGCATGTGGCCGAGGCCGGCACCAGTCGCTGGCAGGTGGATTTCGCCCCGCCCGCCGCCGAGATCATCGCCCCCGGCGCCACCGCCAGCCTGCCGACGCGGCTGTTCGCTGGCGCCAAGGAGGTGCTGACGCTTGATGCCTACAGCGACAAACTGGGCATCCCGGAT
>CAITYE010000513.1 GCA_903896535.1 uncultured Paracraurococcus sp. | reverse complement strand
GCCAGCGCGGCGCGCGGCGCGGGTTGCAGCTTCAGCCAGAGCACGGCGATGCCGGCGATCGCCACCAGGGTGAAGGACGCCCAGTTCAGCGTCTCCCACCCCAGCCGCTCCTGCAGGAAGCCCGCCAGGAAGCTGGAGGCAGCGGTGGTGCCGAAGACCAGGAAGTCGTTCATCGCCTGGGTCTTGCCCCGCTCATTCGGGCGGTAGCAGGTGGTCACCAGCGTGGTCGCGCCGACAAACAGGAAGTTCCAGCCAAGCCCGTTCAGCATCAGCGAAAGCCGGAAATTCCAGGGATCCAGCCCGGCCAGCGCCAGCGCAACGCCAAGGCCGAGGATCACCACCCCCCAGCTCATCACCATCGTCGTGCCGAAGCGGGTGATCAGGTTCCCCGTGAAGAAGCTGGGGACGAACATGCCCATGACGTGCAGGAAGATGACCCAGTGCGCTTCGGTGTGCGGCAGGCCGCAGGCGACGATGGCCAGCGGCGAAGCGCTCATCAGAAAGGACATGATGCCGTAGGACACCATGGCGGCGATGACCGCCGCGGCGAAGCGGGGCTGGGCCGCGATCTCCCACAACGGGCGGGGCGGCGCGACGGCGGCAGCGCCGGGGGCGGGCGCCGGCTCGGCCATGCTGGGGAAGCGGATGAAGCCCATGATCACGAAAACGGTCAGGTGGATGCCGATCATGCAGGCATAGGTGGCCAGGTACATCGGCACCCATTGATCGTGGCTCCAGCGCACCAGCGCGGGCCCGAGGAAGCCGGCGAAGACGCCGCCTGCCGTGACCCAGGAAATCGCCTTGGCGCGATAGGCGCCGGGGACCAGCTCCACCGCCGCGAAGCGGTATTGGTGCAGCGCCGCGACGGCATAGCCCAGCACCAGCCCACCCAGGCAAATCACCCAGAACTGCGCGAAATAGAGCCCCGTGGCACACAGCGCGGCGCCGACCATGCCGAACAGCGAGCCCACCCGGAAGCCGAAGCGCCGGCCCAACCGCTGCATCAGCAGCGCCGCGGGGAAGACGAACAGCATGATCCCCAGGTGTTGCATCGTCACCGGCAGCGTCGCCAATTCCCGGTTCGGAAAGAAGGTGACGATGGACAGCGCGGTGGCCGCGAACATCATCGTATTGCCCGCCTGCCCGACCGCCTGGCAGCAAGTCAGCAGGAGCAGGTTGCGCCGCATCGCCTCGGTCAGGGTCGCGGGCTCGGTCTTGGACTGGCTCATTGCCTGCCAGTTTAGCCAGGGTCGGTCGTCCGGCAAAGCGGCCCTTGGCGAGTCGCGGCCGGCGCGGCATCTTCGCCGCATGTCCCGTATCCTTCGTGTCGCCGGCGCCCAGACCGGCCCCATCCAGCGCGCCGATACGCGCCGCCATACCCTCGACCGGCTGATCGCCCTGCTGGAGCAGGCCGCCGCCGCCGGCGCGCATCTGGTGGTCTTCCCCGAACTCGCGCTGACCACCTTCTTCCCGCGCTGGCCGATGGAGCGCCAGGAGCTCGACACGTATTTCGAGCGGACCATGCCCAACGCCCAGTGCCAGGCGCTGTTCGACCGGGCGCGGGAGCTCGGCGTGGGCTTCTACGTCGGCTATGCGGAACTGACCGAGGCCGGCGAGCGCTTCAATACCGCGATCACCGTCGGCCCGGATGGGCAGATCCTCGGCAAGTATCGCAAGATCCATTTGCCCGGCTCGGTCGAGATCAAGGCCGGGCAGAAATACCAGCAGCTGGAAAAGCGCTATTTCGCCTATGGCGATCTGGGCTTTCCCGCCTTCCGTGGCCCCGCCGCCTGGGGGGCGCCGGTGCTGGGGATGCTCGTCTGCAATGACCGCCGCTGGCCGGAGGGCTGGCGCTGCTACGGGCTGCAGGGCGTGGAGCTCATGCTCATGGGCTATAACTCCGCCGCCTATGACCCCAATGGTGGGGAGGGCGAAAGCGCCGAGCTCCGCACCTTCCACTCCATCCTCGCGGCGCAGTCCAACGCCTATATGAATGCGACCTGGGCGGTCTCCATCGCCAAGGCCGGCAATGAGGATGGCGCCGGGCTGATCGGCGGCAGCGTCATCGTCGATCCCAACGGGATCGCGGCGGCCCAGGCCAAAACGCTGGGCGATGAGATCATCCTCGCCGATGTCGATTTCGACGCCTGCCGGCAGGGCAAGGAAAAGATGTTCAACTTCGCCGCGCATCGCCGGCCGCAATGGTACGGCCGGATCGTGGAGCAGGTGGGCGCGACGCCGCCGGCCTGACCCGGCCTATTCCACCTTGATGCCGGCCTTGCGGATCACCGGCTCCCACCGCGCGCTGTCTTCGGCGATCATGCGCGTGACGGTCGCGCCTTCGGCGAAGCTCGCCTCGATCCCCCGCGCGGCCAGCGCGGCGCGGCCTTCCGGCGTATCCACGGCCTGGCGCGTCGCCGCTTGCAGCTTCGCCAGGATCGGCGCCGGCACGCCGGCCGGGACCAGCACCGCGCCCCAATTATCCACGGCATAGCCCGGCAGCCCCGCGGCCACCGCCACGGTGGGGATGCCCGGCATCAGCGGGCTGTCCTGCGCCGCGACATTGCCCAGCGCGCGCAGCCGCCCGGCCTTGATCAGTTCTTCCACCGCCGAGAGCGGGGCGCTGACCAGTTCCACTTCGCCGGAGACGCAGGCCGTGACCGCCGGGCCGGTGCCGCGATAGTGCACCTGGGTCAGCTTGCCGCCGGACATGGCGTCCATCAGTTCACAGGACACATGGGTGATGGTGCCGAGGCCGGGGGTGCCGTGGTTCAGCAGGCCGGGCCGGTCGCGGCTGATCGCCACCACTTCGCGCAGATCCTTCGCCTGCAGCTTCGGCCCGCCGCAGATCAGCGTGGGCGCCAGCGCCACCTTGGCGACCGGGGTGAGGTCCTTGTGCAGGTCGAAGGGCAGCTTCGTATAGACGAACTGGTTCACCACGATGGTGTTGAAGACGGTGACCAGGGTGTAGCCATCGGGCGGGGATTTCGCCGCGGCCTCCGTACCGATATTGCCGCCGGCGCCGGAGCGGTTTTCCGGCACCACCGGCTGGCCCAGCGCATCGCCGATCCGCTGCGCCAGCAGCCGGCCCAGAATGTCGCTGCCGCCGCCAGGCGGAAAGGGGATCAGCATTTTCAGCGGGCGGTTGGGGAAATCCCCCTGCGCCAAGGCCGGGCGGGCCAGCGGGGCGAGGGCGAGCGCGAGCGCGCTGCGGCGGGCGATGGGCATGGCGGCAACCTCCGCCCGCCCGATGCCGCATCGCGGGCGCGGCGTCGAGGGTGGGGGCGGCCGGAGCGAATATCGGCCTGAAAGCAAGGTTTCACCTGTTTCGGACAAATCCCCCTTCCGGGCCAAGGGGGGTACGACCCGGCGTTTTTTTGCCAGCGGTTCGGGCGGGCGCGCGACGGGGCGGCGCCGGGCGGGCGG
>CAITYE010000512.1 GCA_903896535.1 uncultured Paracraurococcus sp. | reverse complement strand
GGCACCGGCAGCTCGGTCTCCAGGCCCAGCAGCGGCTCGCGCAGAATGCCCGAGACGAAGCTCGACGCCGCCTTGTTCGGCCGGCCGGGGCGGATGATCACCGTCGGCAGGCGGATGCTCACGGCATCGAGAAAGCCCTTGCGGGAGGCATCCTGCAGCAGCAGCTCCGCCACCGCCTTCTCGGCGCCGTAGCTGTTGCCGGGCAACTGCCGGGCATCGTCCGGCAGATTGGCGTCCTGCCCGCCGCCGAAGCTGGCGACGGAGGAGGTGAAGATCACCCGTGGTGGGCGCGCTCCGCCGGCCGCCAGCGCGCGGCAGGCTTCCAGAACCGCCAGCGTGCCTTGCAGATTCACCCGCATCCCGAGATCGTAATCCGCCTCCGCCTGGGCGGAGACGACGGCGGCCAGATGCACCACCACCTCCGTCCCCGGCGGGATCGCCTGGCCCACCGTCGCGGGATCGGCGACATCGCCGCCGAGGCAGCGGATGGGGAAGGGGGCGGCCGGCGCTGTCGGGGCCGCGAGGTCGAACAGCGTCAGCTCGGTGATCGGCCGCCCGCCCTGCGTGCCATCGGCCGCCAGCCGCGCCGCCAGCTTGCGGCCAAGGAATCCGCCCCCGCCCAGGATGGTGATCCGCATCGTGCCCCTCCGCCTTACCGCTCCCCATGTCGCGCCTTGGCAGCCGCGGCGCAACCGCCCATGGTCCGCCAATGTCGATCCCGCGCCGGCCCTGCCGCCTGATCCTCAACCGCCGGCATGGCGTACCGGGCGTCGCGGTGCTGCCGGAGGCGGCCTATCAGCGGGCGCGGCTGGAGATCGCCGGCTGGGCCGGTTATCGCCCGACGCCGCTGCTGCCGCTGCCGGAGGTGGCCGCCGCCGCCCGGCTGGCCAGCCTGCACTACAAGGATGAGGCTGGGCGCTTCGGCCTGGGCAGTTTCAAGGCGCTGGGCGGCGCTTATGCGGTGCTGCGGCTGTTGCAGGCCGAGCTCGCCCGGCGGGGCGTGGCGGCGCAGGCCAGTGCGGCGGATCTCGCCGGCGGGGCGCATCGGGCGACGGCGCGGGAGGTCACCGTGACCTGCGCGACGGATGGCAATCACGGCCGCTCCGTTGCCTGGGGGGCCGAACGCTTCGGCGCGCGCTGCGTCATTTTCGTCCATCCCGGCGTCAGCCAGGGCCGGCGCGACGCCATCGCCCGCTATGGCGCGGAGATCCGCGAGGTGCCGGGCAATTACGATGATTCCGTGCGCGCGGCGCAGGCGACAGCAACGCGGGAGGGTTGGTTCGTCGTCTCGGATACTGCCTATCCAGGCTATACCGAGGTGCCGCGCGACGTGATGCAGGGCTACCGGCTGATGGCCGAGGAGGCCTATGCCTGCTTCACCGCGCCACCCACCCATATCTTCATCCAGGGCGGCGTCGGCGGGGTGGCGGCGGCGGTCTCGGTGCAGGCCCGGGCGCGCTGGCCGCAGGCGACCCCGAAGGTGATCGTGGTGGAGCCCGAGCGCGCCGCCTGCCTGCTGGCGAGCCTTGAGGCCGGGCAACTCACCACCGTCGGCGGCGACCTGGACACGCTGATGGCTGGCCTTGCCTGCGGCGAGCCGAGCCTGTTGGCCTGGCAGGAGCTGGAGCGCGCGGCCTTCGCCGCCATGGCGGTGCCCGATGCCGCGGCCATCGACTGCATGCGCCTGCTGGCGCGACGAACACCGTCGATCGAAGCGGGGGAGAGCGCTGTCGCCGGCCTCGCCGGCCTGCTGCTGGCGGCGGCCGAGCCCTTCGGGCGGGCCGTGCTGGGCCTTGATGCGAGCAGCCGGGTGCTGGTCTTCGGCACTGAGGGCGCGACCGATCCGGAATTGTATGCCCAGCTGATTGATGTCGGGTCTTCATCGGCCTGACCCAAATATGTCACACTCGGGCAATGCCCGCCGCCTAACCGAGCCAGTTCATACACCTTCGGGGAGATCGCCCATCATGCAGCGCCGCTCGCTTTTGGCCGGATCGGCCGCCCTTGGCCTTGCTGCGCCGGGCCTCGCCCGCGCCCAGGCCCGCACCGAAATCCAGCTCTGGCACGCCATGACCGGCGCGCTGGGCGAAACCATCGGCGAGGAGGTGAAGCGCTTCAACGAAAGCCAGGGCCGCACCACTGTCGTGCCGAGCTTTAAGGGTGGCTATGTCGATACCATGACCGGCGCCATCGCCGCCTGGCGGGCCGGCAGCCCGCCGCACATCGTGCAGGTCTTTGAGGTCGGCACGGCGACGATGATGGCCGCCGGTCCGGCGATCAAGCCGGTGCATACGCTGCTGGGCGAAGCCGGCATCACGCTCGACCCCAAGCGCTATCTGGCCGGCGTGCGCGGCTATTACAGCGATACGCAGGGGCGGCTGATCTCGATGCCGTTCAACTCCTCCTCGGCGGTGATGTGGCTGAACCTCGACGCCTTCGAGAAGGCGGGTCTGTCCACCACCGCGCTGCCCAAGACCTGGCGCGAGGTCCGCGCGGCGGCCGAGAAAATCAAGGCGACCGGCGCGGCGCCGGCGGCGGTCACCACCGCCTGGCCGACCTGGGTGCTGTTCGAACAGATGGCCGCGATCCACGACATCCCCTTCGCCACCAAGGCGAATGGCTTCGAGGGGATGGATTGCGAATTGCAGCTGACGCAGCCGTTCTTCCAGAAGCAGATGGACTTCGTGCTGGGTCTGCAGAAGGACGGGTTGTTCAAATACGGCGGCCGCGACAATGCCGCGGAAGGGCTGTTCCCGGCCGGCGAGGCGGCGATCGGCTTCAACAGCTCCGCCGGCCGCGCCCGCGTGGCGCGGGAGGCGAAGTTCAAATGGGCCAGCGTGCCGCTGCCCTATCACGATGACGTCATCGCCAGCCCGAAGAATGGGGTGATCGGCGGCGCCAGCCTTTGGCCGCTTTCGGCCAAGAACCGCCCGGTCGAGGAATATCGCGGCGTCGCCGAGTTCTTCCGCTTCCTCTCCGAACCCGCGCTCGATCAATGGTGGCACCAGCAGACCGGCTATGTGCCGCTGACGCTGGCGGCCTATGAGAAGTCGAAGGCGGAGGGGTATTACACGCAGAACCCCGGCGCCGATGCCGCGATCATCCAGCTCTCCCGCGCCGAGCCGACGCCGAACAGCATGGGCTTCAGGCTCGGCGGCTTCGTCGAGATCCGCAACATCATCCAGGAGGAGCTGGAGAAGGCGTTGCAGGGCCAGCAGACCGGGGCGCAGGCGCTGGAGAACGCCAACCGCCGCGGCAATGTGGTGCTGCGGAACTTCGAACGCGCGAATAAGGGCTGATCGCCGGGGGATGGAGCGCAAGACGGTCTTTCCGCAGCGGCTGCTGCCTTATCTGCTGCTTGCGCCCCAGCTTCTGATCACCGCGGTCTTCTTCTTCTGGCCGGCGGCGCAGGCGGTCTGGTTCAGCTTCCTGCGCCAGGACGCCTTCGGCATCCGCACCAGCTTCGTCGGCCTTGAGAATTTCACCGAACTCCTGGCCGATCCCACCTATCACGAGGCGCTGCGCAATACGGCGGTCTTCGCCACCGCCGTCAGCCTGCTCTCGCTTGGGCTTGGCCTGCTTTTCGCGGTACTGGCGGACCGGCGTATCCGCGGTGCCGGGCTCTATCGCACGCTGCTCATCTGGCCCTATGCGGTGGCGCCTGCGGTCGCCGCCGTGCTGTGGATCTTTCTGTTCCACCCGCAGGTCGGCCTCATTGGCCGCTGGCTGAACGGAGTTGGGCTGGGGTGGGACTACAAGCTGAATGGCGGGCAGGCGATGCTCGTCGTCATCCTGGCCGCTGCCTGGAAGCAGGTCGCCTACAACATGATCTTCTTCCTGGCCGGGCTGCAATCCATCCCGCCTTCGGTGCTGGAGGCGGCGGCGATCGACGGCGCCCGGCCCTGGCAGCGCTTCTGGACCATCACCTTCCCGCTGCTCTCGCCCACCACCTTCTTCCTGATCGTCGTCAACCTAGTCTACGCCTGCTTCGACACCTTCGGCGTGATCGACGCGCTGACCAAGGGTGGCCCGGCCAAGGCGACGGAGACGCTGATCTACCGCGCCTATGTCGATGGCCGGGTCAATCTCGACCTCGGCATGTCCTCGGCGCAGTCGGTGGTGCTGATGGTGGTCGTCATCCTGCTCACCATGGTCCAGTTCCGCTATGTCGAACGCCGCGTCCACTACTGAACCCGGGCAGCGGCCGGACTGGCTGGCGCATGGCGTGCTGGCCCTCGGCGTGCTGCTTTTCGTGCTGCCGATCTGGGTGGTGCTGATGGGCGCGACGCATGATGCCGCGACCATCGGGCGGGGCGAGGTCCCACTGCTGCCGGGCGGTGAGGGCCCGGCCAATTTCGCCGCTCTCTTTGCCGGCGGGCGGGTGGGACGGATGCTCGGCAACAGCCTGCTGATGGCGCTGGCGGTGGCCTTCGGGAAGATCGCGATCTCCATCCTCTCGGCCTATGCGGTGGTGTTCTTCCGCTTTCCTGGCCGGACCCTGGCCTTCTGGGCGATCTTCCTGACCCTGATGCTGCCGGTCGAAGTACGGATCTTCCCGACCTTCAAGGTGGTCTCCGACCTCGGCCTCGTGAACACCCATGCCGGGCTGATCATCCCGCTCATCGCCTCGGCCACCGCCACGCTGCTGTTCCGCCAGTTCTTCCTGACCATCCCCGACGAATACGTCGAGGCTGCGAAGATGGACGGCGCCGGCCCGCTGCGCTTCTTCTGCGATATCGTGCTGCCGCTCTCGCGCACCAATATCGCCGCGCTTTTCGTCATCCTCTTTGTCTATGGCTGGAACCAGTATCTCTGGCCGCTGCTGGTCGCGACCGGGGAGGAGGTGGAGACGCTGGTCATCGGCATGGTGAAGATGATCGGCTCGGAAGCGAATACCGAATGGAACCAGGTCATGGCGGCCTGCGTGCTGGCGCTGCTGCCGCCGGTTGCGGTGGTGCTGCTGATGCAGCGCTGGTTCGTGAAGGGCCTGACGGAGACCGAGAAGTAATGGCGACCCTCAGCCTGGCCGGCATTGAGAAGAGCTTCGGCGCCACCCGCGTGCTGCACGGCGTCGATCTCGACGTAGCCGAGGGCGAGATGATCGTCATCGTCGGCGCCTCGGGCTGCGGCAAATCCACCCTGCTGCGCATCGTCGCGGGCCTTGAGAGCCCGAGCGCTGGGCGCGTGCGGATCGATCAGCGCGACGTGACCGCGCTCGAGCCCGCCGAGCGCGACATCGCCATGGTGTTCCAGAACTACGCGCTCTACCCGCATATGAGCGTGCGCGAGAATATGGCCTATGGCCTGAAAATCCGGGGCTTCGCCCGGGCCGAGATCGAGCGCCGGGTGGCCGAGGCGGCCGCGCTCCTCGAACTCGCCCCGCTGCTCGATCGCCGGCCGCGCCAACTCTCGGGCGGGCAGCGCCAGCGCGTCGCGATGGGCCGGGCCATCGTGCGCGAGCCCAAGCTGTTCCTGTTCGATGAGCCGCTGTCGAACCTCGATGCCAAGCTGCGGGTGCAGATGCGCGCCGAGCTCCGCCGCCTGCAACGCCGCCTCGGCGTCACCTCGCTGTTCGTCACCCATGACCAGGTGGAGGCGATGACGTTGGGCGACCGCTTGCTGGTGATGCATCAGGGCCATGCCGCGCAGCTGGCGACGCCGATGGACATCTTTGAACGCCCGGCCGATACCTATGTGGCCAGCTTCATCGGCAGCCCGGCGATGAACTTTCTCGCCGGCCGCCTCACCGCGGGCGGCGCCGCAGTGGCGCTGGCCGCCGGGCCGGTCCTCCGTTTCGCCGATGGCCCGCGCCCGGGCGCTGAGGGCATGCCGCTGACCCTTGGCATCCGCCCGGAGCACCTGGTGCCTGCCGCCGAGGGCCTCGCCCTCGCGCTCGATCTGGTGGAACCGCTGGGCTCGGAGAGCGTCCTGCATGGCCGGCTGGCCAATGGTGAGGCGCTGGCCGTTCGGCTGCCCGGTCGCCCACCCGCGGTGGATCGCCTCACCCTCGCCCTGCCGCCCGCCACATTGCAGGTTTTCGTCGCCGAGACGGGCCGCCGGCTGGACCCGTCTCCGGCTTGATCCGCCGCCCGCCCGGGGCCAGATGACGCCTCTGCAATCCGGGAGACCGCCGTGTTCCGCCGTTCCCTGCTGGCCTTTGGGGCCGGCAGCCTGCTCGTTCGCCCCGCCGTCGCGCGCGCCCAGACGACCTGGCCAACCCAGCCCGTCCGCCTGATCGTGCCCTTCGCCGCCGGCGGCCCGACGGATATCCCGGCCCGGCTCTTTGCCGATGAGATGTCGAAGGCCCTGCCGCAGCGGGTGCTGGTGGAAAACCGCACCGGCGCCGGCGTCGTGGTCGGCGGCGAGGTGGTCGCCAAGGCGCCAAAGGATGGCGAGACGCTGCTCTACACCACCATCGCCCATGCCGTGCTGCGGCCGCTTTTTCCGCGCCTGCCCTTCGACCCGACGGCGGATTTCGCCCCCGTCGCGCTGCTGGGCACCATCCCCATGGTGCTGCTGGTGAACAAGGACCTGCCGGCGCAGACCCTGCCGGAGCTGATCGCGCTGCTGCGCGCCAATCCCGGCAAGTACGATTACGGCAGCAGCGGCAATGGCGGCGCCGTGCATCTGGCCACCGAGCTGTTCCTGGCCCGCGCCGGCGGCCTGAAGATGAACCACGTGCCCTATCGCGGCAGTGCCGCGGGCATGCCGGACCTGATCGCCGGGCGGCTGGCGATGTTCATCGATGTCGCCGCCACCGGCATTGGCTGGGCCAATCGCGGCAAGCTGCGCGCCCTCGGCGTCTCCGCCGACCGGCGCCTGGCGCAGCTGCCGCAGGTCCCGACCTTCGCCGAGGCCGGGGTGAAGGATGCCGAGAGCTATACCTGGCACATGGTGATGGCGCCCGCCGGTACCCCGGCGCCGGTCCTCGCCCAGGCCAATGCCGCCTGTAACCGGGTGGCGGCCGACCCGGCCGTTGCCGCCAAGCTCACTGACCTCGCGATGACGCTGCGGGCCGATACCACGCCCGAGACCGCGCGCCGTTTTCTGCTCGACGAGGAGGCGAAGTGGTCGGCGGTGATTCGCGATGCCGGCATCCGGGTGGAATAGCCGGGGCGGGCAGCCGGCCCTGGCTTGATCTGGCGCATGGCTTGTCGCGCCAGGGGCTGGCATGATCGCCGCCGCGGCCTGCGGCCGTGGGGAGGGCTTCATGGCCGAGATCGATCACATCGTCCTGGGCGCGCGTACGCTCGCGGAAGGGGCGGCTTTCGTCGAACAGCATCTGGGTGCGAAGCCGCGCCCGGGCGGGGCGCATCCCGGGGTGGGCACGCACAACCTGCTGCTCGGCCTTGGCAAGTCCTGCTACATGGAAATCATCGGCGCCGATCCGGGGCAGCCGGAGCCGGCGCATCCGCGCCCCTTCGACCTCGACGATCCGGCGGTGAAGGTGATGCTGGAGGCTGAGCCCCGGCTACTGGCCTGGGTGGCGCGCACGCCGGCGCTCGATGCCGTCATCGCCCGGCTGGGACCGCGCGGCGGCGCCATCCGGCCGATGCAGCGCGGCGATCTGCGCTGGCGCATGGCCTTCCCGCCGCAGCGCCAGGACATGGACAACTTGATTCCGGCGCTGATCCAGTGGGAGGGCGAGAGCGCGGCCACCCACATTCCGGACAGCCATTGCCGCCTGCTGCACCTGGAAGCCGAGCACCCCGAGAGCGACGCGCTGCGCCAGGCGCTGGCCGAGCGCGGGCTGACCGAGGCGCTGCAGCTTCGCCAAAGCCCGCATGCGCGCCTGGTGGCCCGGTTGCGCCGGGCGGACGGCACCGAGGTGGCGCTCAGCAGCGGCTGAATCGGGCCGGGCGGTACCGCTCCGGCCGATTATATCGTAGACTGCAATCGCGCGGCGATCGCCGCCGAGAGAGGTGTGCGCAAGGGTGGCCAGTGCCCGCTTGATTCTGTCGCTGATCGCCGTGCCGCCGGCCTGCCAGGGCCTGCTGCGGTGACCGCGCGCATCCTGGTCGTCGATGACGTGTTGCCCAACCTGCAACTGCTGGAAGCCAAGCTGCGCGCCGAGTTCTACGAGGTGGACCTCGCCGCCAACGGGCCGGACGCGCTGGCCAAGGCGCAGGCCTGGGCGCCGGATGTGATCCTGCTCGATGTCATGATGCCGGATATGGACGGCTTTGAGGTCTGCCGGCGGCTGAAGGCCGATCCGGCGACCGCGCATCTGCCCGTCGTGATGGTCACCGCGCTGACCGAACAGCACGAACGCGTGCGGGGCCTGGAGGCGGGGGCGGATGACTTCCTCTCGAAGCCCGTCGATGACGCGGCGCTGTTCGCGCGGCTGCGGGCGCTGCTGCGGGTGAAGCAGGTGCAGGATGCCTGGCGCCAACAGGCCGCGATCGCCCGGCAACTCGGCTTCGAGGCTCGCATGCCGCTCGATGATGGCCTGCGCCACTCCAGCGCCGTGCTGGTTGCTGCCGACCCGACGGAAGGGGCAGCACTCGCCCGCACCCTGCGGGCCGAGGGCATGACGGTCGAGCTGGCGGCGGACCCCGAGGCCGGCCGCGCGGCGCTGCAGGCCCGCCCCCATGACGCGGCGCTGCTCTGCCTCGGTGGCGTGGCCGAGGCGGACACGCTGCGCTTCGCCTCCCGGCTGCGGGCGGAGGGCGTGACGCGCGACCTGCCGGTGCTGCTGATCGGCGATCCCAGCCAGCGGGAGGCACTGCTGCGCGGCCTCGATATCGGCGCGAGCGACCATGTTTTGCGCCCGGTCGATCCGAACGAGCTGCTGGCGCGGGTCCGCAACCAGATCCGCCGCAAGCGCTACCAGGACCAGTTGCAGACCGGGATCGACCGCTCGCTGGAACTGGCGGTGACCGACCCGCTGACCGGGCTGCGCAACCGGCGCTATTTCCTCCGCCACCTCGACGGCCTGCTGGCGGAGGAGGGGGCGGCGGTGATGATGATCGATATCGACCGCTTCAAGCGGATCAACGACAGCGCCGGCCACGCCGCAGGGGATGCCGCGCTGCGCGGCGTGGCGGACCGGCTGCGGCACCGGCTGCGGGCGGCCGATGTGATCGCGCGCTATGGCGGGGAGGAATTCATCGTGGCGCTTCGCGCTGCCGCGCCCGATTATGCGCTTTCGGTCGCTGAACGCCTGCGGGCGGGGATGGCGGCGGAGCCGATCAGCCTGGGCGCGCAGATGCTGCCAATCACGATCAGCATCGGGCTTGCCATGGCGCCGGCCGGCGGTTCAGCCGAACAGGCGATCGCCGCGGCTGACGCCGCGCTGTATCGCGCCAAGGGCAGCGGCCGGAACCGCGTGGAGCTTGCCCGGCCGGAGGATTTCGCCCGCCGGCCCGGCGGCGACGCTATTTGATCTTGGCTTCGCGGAAGACGACGTGCTTCCGCGCGACGGGGTCGTACTTCTTCTTCTCCAGCTTGCCGGTCGTGTTCCGCACGTTTTTCTTCGTCACGTAGAAGAAGCCGGTATCGGCGCTGCTGACGAGCTTGATCTGGATGGTGTTGGCCTTGGCCATGGCACTGCCTTCGGAGAAACGGGAGCCGGCGCCGGAAGCGCGGCGGGGCGAAAGAAATAGATCAGGTGCCGCGCCGCTGCAAGCCGCAGGTCGGAGCCTGCTCTGGAATCATCCCAACGGCACGCGGCTTTGACTCGTGCCAAGCGCCCGGATGGGCGCCGCGGCCTGTGCCGCGCAGCCCAGGAAACCGGAGTTTTCCGCCCGGCGATTGAGGGCCAGAAGAAGCTTATACCAACGGTCAAACGATTTGCCCGTTGGCATAGGGGCCCGAAAAAGCCAGCACCAACGGTCAAAGGTTTTGACCGCTGCAATCACAATGTCCGGGAGCGAAAGGTCAGCGCGGCAGGGCGGCCTCGAAATCGCCTGGCGTCTCGATCAAGGCCCGGGCGATGGGGGCATCGGCCTCGCGCCCCTCAGCCGGCGGGCAGCGGTCACGCAACCGGGAGATCTCGCGCGCCGGGACCGGCACCCTGAGCGCCCGCTGCATGGCCAGCGCCTCAGCGAGCGGCGGCTCGCCCCGGCGCAATTCGGTCAATTCCTGGGCCAGCGTCTCCGGCCCGAGGCTGGTGCAGATCGCCGGCAGCACGCCCAGCCCCTGGATCGGCCAGCCGAGCGGCGCCAGCACCCGTGACCAGCTGAGCAGCAACTCCCCGCCATTAGGCAGCGCGATCACCGCCTGAATCAGCCCCTTGCCGGTGGTCACGCTGCCCACGGCGACCGCCCGCGCCCGATCGGCCAGCGCCGCCGCCAGGATCTCCGCCGAGGAGGCGGTGCGGCCATCGATCAGCACCACGACCGGCACCCCCTGGGCAAGGTCGGGCCCGACCGAGACCCAGGTCCGGGCGGCATCCGGATGCCGGCCATCGGTGCGCGCGATCACCCCATCGGCCAGGAATAGGCTGGCGACGCCCACCGCCTGGGCCAGGACACCGCCGCGATTGCCCCGCAGGTCCAGCACCACGCCGCGCGGTGGTGTGGTGCGGAAAGCCTGCTCCAGGGCCGCCGCCACCTCGCTGTCGCTGCGGCTGTTGAAGCCACCCAGACGCAACCAGAGGATCTCCCCGCGCCGCTCGACCTCGAGCAGGGCCGGCGGCGAGGCGCCGCGTTCGAGCGTCGCCTGGAAGCGTCGGCGCCCACGTTCCAGCAGCAGGACGACGCCGGTGCCGCTCGGCCCCTCCAGCAGGCCGGCGGCGGCGGCCAGATCCGCGCCGCTCACCGGCGCGCCATCGACCGCCAGCAGCCGATCCCCCACCCGCAGTCCGCTGCGCGCCGCCGCGCTCTCGTTGCCAAGGCTGGCGATCCGCACCTCCTGGCCACGCGCGGCGGCGAGCCGCAGGCCCAGCCCGCCCTGGCCGGCCCGGCGAAAGCGCGCGACCTCCGCCTCGGCCGGGGTCAGGTAGCGGGAGTAAGGGTCGAGATGGGTGAACATCTCCTCGAAACCGGCGCTCAGCACCTTCTCGACGCCGGCCGCACGCAGCGCCGGCGCCCGCTGCCACGCCTCGGCATAGAGGGCGGCGAGCGCCAGGGCGAGCGCTGGCGCGGCCTGCTGCGGGTGGCTGAGCGGCCCCGGCCCGGGCACGGCCCGCGCCGCCAGCAGCCGGGTGCCGGCCTGCAGCAGCAGCGTGCCGGATTGCAACTCCGTGTGCAGTCCGGGCTCCAGCACCTCCAGCCCGCGCATCATCCAAAGGCCTAGCTGGGCCGGCGCCGGGTGGTCGAGATGGAGCTCCAGGATGGCGCCGAGGGCCGTGGTGAAGACGGCCTGCGCCTGCTCGCGCGGGAAGGTCTCCTCGCTCCGGCCGGCGACGGGCGCCAGCCAAAGCAGGATCAGGATCAGGAGGCCTGACGCCCGCCACGCGTCCGGCCGGCGCGCCGGTGCGCGGCGACCGGCAGGCCCTGCATCAGATGGAAGGTCATGCGGCCGGTGCGCGTCTCCGCTGCGACCAGCCGAGCTTCCACCGCCTCGCCCAATGCAAAGCGGAGCCCCGTGCGCTGGCCCGACAGCCCGTGCCTGGCCTTGTCCTCGATCCATCGGTCGTCCGGCAGGGATGCGAGCGGGATCAGACCGCGCGCACCATTTGTCCCTACCGTGACGAACAGGCCGAAGCGTGTCACCCCGGAAATCCGCGCCTCGAACACCTCGCCCTGCCGCTGCGACATGAAAACCGCAAGATAGCGATCTAGCGCGTCGCGTTCGGCCTGCACGGCGCGACGCTCGGTCGCGGTGATGTGCTCGCCAATCGCCGGAAAGCGCCCGCCCGCCTCCGCCGCCAGCCCATCCGGCCCCAGGCCGAGGCCCTGGATCAGCGCGCGATGGATCAGCAGATCGGCGTAGCGGCGGATCGGGCTGGTGAAATGCGCATAGCGGCCGAGGGCCAGGCCGAAATGGCCGCTATTCGCCGGCGCATAGGCGGCCTGTGTCAGTCCGCGCAGCACCGCCTCGTGCACCAGCGGCGCCTCCGCTCGGCCTTCGAGCGTGGCGAGCGCGGCCGCCAGATGCGGTGCGCGCAGCCCGGCCGGGGGTGGCAGGGCGATGCCGAGGCTGGCGAACAACTGGCGCAGCGTCTCCAGCTGCGCCTCGCCCGGGCGATCATGCACCCGGTAAAGGCAGGGCTGGCGGACCCGTTCCAGCGTTTCGGCGGCACAGACATTGGCGGCGATCATGAAGGCCTCGATCAGGCGATGGCTCGCCAGCCGCGGCCTTGGCTCAACCGCCAGCACCTGGCCGGTGGCGTCCAGCCGCACCTGCCGCTCCGGGACCGCGAGGTCGAGCGCGCCCCGCCGCGCCCGGGCCCGATCCAGTGCAGCGAAGGCGCCATAGAGCGCGCCGCGGGTGCCGCTGGGATCGGCGCCGGCCTCGATGGCCTCATAGGTCAGCCGCGCCGCGCTGCGCAGCAGGCCGCGGCCGAAGCGATGGCCGCGCGGCGCGCCCTCGGTATCGATCCGCAACTCGACGAACAGGCAGCCGCGCACCACGCCGGGCTGCAGGCTGCACCATCCCTCGGACAGCGCGGCGGGCAGCATCGGCACCACGCGATCAGGGAAATAGACCGAATTGCCGCGCAGCGCCGCCGCCATATCGAGCGCCGATCCCGGCCGGACGTAATGCGCGACATCGGCGATCGCGACCATGATGCGCCAGCCATCATCCCCGTCAGCCGCGGCCCAGACGGCGTCGTCGAAATCCCTCGCCGTCGCGCCGTCGATGGTGACGAAGGGCAGGCCGCGCAGATCCTCCCGCCCGGCGGGGGAGACCTCCTCGGCCGCCGCCGCCTCGGCCAACGCCGCCGCCTCGAAATCGTCCGGGATGCCATGTGCGTGCACGCATAGCAGGGAGATCGCCCCGGGCGCCGCCGCCGGGCCGAGGCGTTCGAGGATGCGGGCAGGGCGGGGGCCGGCGCCCTGGCCGGGCAGGGGTTCGGCCAGTACCAGATCCCCTGGCGCGGCCCCGGCCGCCGCGCCGGGTGGCACCGCCCAGGCGGCGCGGTGGCGGCGATCGACCGGCAGGATGCGCCCGTCCTCATAGACGCCGAGGATTCGTCCGCCCGGCGCGGCATGGCCAAGTCGGCGGAAGGTAGTGCCCAGATATTTGCCGCGCCCGGCGGGCTTGAGCCGCGCCAGGACCCGCTCCCCCGGGGCGAGGGCGGGCTGGCCCGGGGCTTCGGGCCGCATGAAGATGACCGGCGGGGGGCCGCGCTCAGCCGGCCAGCCGAGTGGGCGGGCGATGGGATCGCCATCGGCATCGGTGCCGATCACCTCGACCGGCGCCATCTCCGGCAGGCGTTCGGGCGCCGGGGTCGCCTGGGCGCCCTCCCCGCCCGGGCCATCCGTCATGTCAGCCGGCGCTCTTGCCGCGCGCCGTCGGCTTTGCCTTGGCCTTGGTGGCGGCCTTGGTGGCAGCCTTGACGGGGGGCTTCGCCTTGGCGGCCGCCGGCTTGGCCGGCGCTGCCTTGCGCGCCGCGGGCTTGGCCTTGGTGGCGGGCTTGGCCTTGGCCGCCGGCTTGCGGGCGGCGGTCGGCGCCCTGGTGCTCGCGGGGCGGGCGGCCGCGCCACGGCCGCGGGCCGTGGTCTTGCCGGTGGCGCCGGCGCGTGGCTTCAGCGCCTTGCCCTTGGTGGCGAGCAGGTCCACCGCCTCGGCCAGGGTGATGTCTTCCATCGTCTGGTTGCGCGGCAGGTTGGCGACCGTCTTGCCGTGCTGGGCATAGGGGCCGAAGCGTCCCTTGCGGATATCGACCGGCTGGCCGTCGCCCGGATGCGCGCCGAGGCTGCGGACCTTGGCCCGCGCCTTGGCCAGCAGCTCCATCGCCCGGTTCATGCCAAGCGAGAGCACATCATCGCCCGGCTCCAGCGACTGAAAGATGGAGCCCACCTTGATATAGGGCCCGAAGCGGCCGAGCCCGGCCTGGATCTCCTCGCCGCTCTCTGGATCGCGGCCGATCAGCCGCGGCAGGGAGAGCAGGGCAAGGGCGCGCTCCATCTCAAGCGTATCGGGGTCCATGTCGCGCGTCAGGCTGGCGCGGCGCGGCTTGGTCGGCTTGCCTTTGGCATCGACGCCGCCCTCGCCGAGCTGGACATAGACGCCATAGGGGCCACGCCGGACGCTTACCTTTTCGCCCGAGGCGGGGTCGCTGCCGAGCTCGCGCGGGCCATCGCTCAGCCCGGTGGTGCCCTCGCCCTCGGCGCCCGGGGCGATCAGCGGGCGGGTGTAGCGGCATTCCGGATAGTTCGAGCAGCCGATGAAGGCGCCGGTGCGGCCAAGCCGCAGGCCGAGCCTGCCGCCCTGACAGGCCGGGCAGCCGCGGGGATCGACCCCGCCTTCCGCCTTGGGGAAGAAATGCGGCCCCAGCTCCGCGTCCAGCGCGTCGATGACGTCGCTGATCTTGAGCTCCTTGGTGGCATCGACCGCGGCACGGAAATCCGCCCAGAAGGCGCGCATCACTGCGCGCCAGTCGATCCGCCCGCCGGAGATGTCGTCGAGCTGTTCCTCCAGCCCGGCGGTGAAGCCGGTATCGACGTAGCGCTCGAAGAATTTCACCAGGAAGGTGGTGACAAGCCGGCCGCGATCCTCGGGGATGAAGCGGCGCTTCTCCAGCTTCACATATTGCCGGTCCTGCAGGGTCTGCAGGATGGAGGCATAGGTGGAGGGGCGGCCGATGCCCAGCTCCTCCATCTTCTTGACCAGCGTTGCCTCGGAATAGCGGGGTGGCGGCTGGGTGAAGTGCTGGTGCGCGGCGACGGTGCCGGTCTTCAGCGCATCACTCTCGCGCATCGGCGGCAGGGTGCGTTCATCCTCCGCTTCGGGCGCCGGGGCAGCGGCGGCGAGGCCGGCGCGGGCGTCGGCGGCGCTGTCGTCCTCATCCTCGCGGTACAGGCGGAGGAAGCCGTCGAAAGCGACAACCGAGCCGGTGGCGCGCAGCCGGGTGCGGCCGGTGGGCTCGGCGATCTCGACCGTGGTCTGGTCGAGTTCGGCCGATTGCATCTGGCTTGCCATGGCGCGCTTCCAGACCAGCTCATAGAGCCGGCGCTGGCGCTCATCGAGGAAGCGGGCGACCTGGTCTGGCGTCTGGCGGATATCGGTCGGGCGGATCGCCTCGTGCGCTTCCTGGGCGTTCTTGGCCTTGGAGCTGTATTCGCGCGGCGCCGGCGGCAGGTAGTCCGACCCGAAGGCGCTCTTCACATGATCGCGGATCGCCGCCACCGCCTCGCGCGCCATCTGCACGCCATCGGTCCGCATATAGGTGATCAGGCCGACCGTCTCGCCGCCGATATCGACGCCCTCATAAAGTTGCTGGGCGACGCGCATGGTCTGCTGGGCGCCCAGGCCGAGCTTGCGGCTGGCTTCCATCTGCAGGGTGGAAGTGGTGAAGGGTGGCGGCGGGTGGCGGCGGACGCGGCGCTTTTCCACGCTCGTCACCGCGAAGCGGCCGGCTTCCACCGCGTCCTTGGCGCGGGCCGCGCTGGCCGCGTCCGGCAGGTCGAACTGTTCCAGCCGCTTGCCGTCCAGATGCGTCAGCCGGGCGGTGAAGGGGGCGCCCTGCGGCGTCGCAAGGCGCGCATCGACGGTCCAGTATTCGCGGGTCCGGAAGGCCTCGATCTCGGCCTCACGCTCGCAGATCAGGCGCAGCGCGACGGACTGCACGCGTCCGGCCGACCGGCTGCCCGGGAGCTTCCGCCAGAGCACGGGGGAGAGGGTGAAGCCGACCAGGTAATCCAGCGCGCGGCGCGCCAGATAGGCGTCGATCAGCGGGGTGTCGAGGTCGCGCGGATGGGCAATGGCGTATTGGATGGCGCGCTTGGTGATCTCGTTGAAGGTGATGCGCTGCACCTCGACGCCCTTCAGCGCGCCACGCCGGCCCAGCATGTCCTTGACGTGCCAGGAGATGGCCTCGCCCTCGCGGTCGGGGTCGGTGGCCAGGAACAGGCGCTTGGCGCCGCGCAGCGCGCGGGCGATCTCGTTCACCTGCCGCTCGCCGCGATCCTCGGACTCCCAGTCCATCGCGAAGTCCTCGTCCGGCCGCACCGAGCCGTCCTTGGGCGGCAGGTCGCGGACATGGCCGAAGCTGGCGAGGACCCGAAAACCCTCGCCTAGATACTTATTGATCGTCTTGGCCTTGGCAGGCGATTCGACGACAACGACGTCGGGCATGAGCGTTCCCTGACCCTTCGGCCGCAGCACCGGCGGGTGGCCGATGCGGGCATGTCTTCAGCCTTCCCCGGTCAGCGCCACCCGATTGCCCGGCAGGATTTCCACCCGTCCGGCCAGTTCGAGATCGAACAAGATCGCCTGTGCCGCCGAGGGCGAGAGGTGGCAGCGGCGCAGCAGATCGTCAACAGGCATTGGCGTGGGGCCAAGCAATTCAAGGAGTTGCCCGGCCTCCCCGGGGGCCTCCGGGGCTGCCGGAGGGGGGGTGGCGGGCATCGGGGCGGCGGCGCGGGGCAAAAACAGCGGCCCCGGGCGGGGCGCTGCGGGCAGCTCCGCCAGCACATCCACGGCCGTCTCGACGAGGTGCGCGCCCTGGCGCAGCAGGTCGTTGGAGCCGCGGCAGCGCGGGTCGAGCGGGCTGCCGGGGACGGCGAAGACCTCCCGCCCCGCTTCCAGGGCGAGGCGGGCGGTGATCAGGCTGCCCGAACGCAACGCCGCCTCCACCACCACCACGCCGAGAGCCAGGCCGGCGACCACCCGGTTGCGCCGGGGGAAATGCCGGGCGAGCGGGGCGGTACCGAGCGGCGCTTCGGCCAGCAGCGCCCCGCCCGCGGCAGCGATGCGCGCCTGCAGCCCGGCATGTTCGGGCGGGTAGGGTTCATCGATCCCGCCAGCGACACAGGCGATGGTGGCGCCCGACCGCAGCGCGCCCAGATGCGCCGCCGCGTCGATCCCGCGCGCGAGGCCGGAGACGACGACGATGCCGGCCGTGGCCAGCGCCTCGGCCAATTGTTCGGCGAGGCGCCGGCCGGCCGCCGAGGCGTTGCGCGCGCCGACCACGGCGACGGCGCGATGCGCCAGGGCGGCGGGGTCGCCGAGCAGGGCGAGCACCGGCGGCGCGTCCTCGGCCAGGGCGAGTAGCGGTGGGTAGGGCGGGAGGCCGACGAACAGGAAGCGGCCGCCGAGCCGCGCCAGCGCCGCCATCTCCTTCGTCGCAGCGGCTTCCGGCCAGGGGGTCAGGCTGGCACCGCGGCGCTGGGCCAGGCCGGGCAGGGCAGCCAGCGCCGCCCGGGCATCGCCGTGGCGGTCCAGCAGGCGGCGGTAGGTGAGGGGGCCGATGCCCTCGGTGCGGGCGAGGCGAAGCCGGGCGAGCGCCTCGGCCTCGGGCAAGGCGTGGGGGTCGGGTGGCATGGGCGCCCTCGGTCAGGGCAATTGGTATATTTTATTTTTTCGGCGAAAGCCAGATGGCTCGGGGGTCAGCCCTTCCGGCCGATCCGCGGCTCGGTACCGGCCAGCAGGCGCTGGATATTGTCCTGGTGCCGCCAGACCACCAGCGCGGCGATGCCGGCGGCGAACAGCGCGAGGTCGAGCCGCCCGGCGAGCAGGGCAATCACCGGCGCGGCGAGGCACGCGGCGAGCGAGGCGGCCGAGGAAAGGCGCGTCAGCACCGCCACCGCCAGCCAGACCGCCGCCGTGCCGAGGCCGAGCCACCAGGCCGCGGCCAGTAGCACGCCACCGCCGGTCGCCACCCCCTTGCCGCCCTTGAAGCCCAGCCAGACCGGGAAGGCATGCCCGAGCATGGCGCCGAAGCCGGCAACCAGCCCGGCCGTCCCGCCCCAGAGCGCCTGGGCCAGGCCGAGCGCGGCGGCACCCTTGCCGATATCCAGGGCCAGCGTCGCCGCCGCCAAGCCCTTATTGCCGGTGCGCAGTACATTGGTCGCGCCGATATTGCCCGAGCCGATCTGGCGAATATCGCCAAGCCCGGCGGCGCGGGTCAGCACCAGCCCCCACGGCACCGCGCCCAGCAGATAGCCCAGCGCAAGGGCGAGCAGCGCGCTCATCCGAAGACCCGCCGCCCGGCTTTCCAGGTGCCGACCACCCGGCCTTCCAGCGCCCGGCCATCGAAGGGGGAGTTCTGCGCCTTGCCCGGCAACTGCCCGGCCTTGACCTGCCAGCCGCGTTCGAGATCGAGCAGCAGCAGATCGGCCGGCGCCCCCTTGGCGAGCGTCCCGGATTCGAGCCCCAGCAGCTTCGCCGGACGGGCGGTGAGCAGCCCCAGCGCCTGGCCGAGCGGCAGGTCGCCGCCATGCACGCGGGCCAAGGTTACGCCCAGCAGCGTGGCGAGGCCGGCACCGCCGGCCTCGGCGAGGGCGAAGGGCAGGCGCTTGTCGTCGGCATCGCGCGGCTGATGGTCGGAGGCGATGGCATCGATGGTGCCATCCGCCAGCGCCGCCACCACCGCCAGCCGGTCGGTTTCCGGACGCAGCGGTGGGGAGAGCTTGGCATAGGTGCGCCAGTTGCCGATTGCCGTCTCGTTCAGGTCGAAATAGGGCGGCGCGGTGTCGCAGGTCACCGCCACCCCGTCCGCCTTGGCCGCACGGATCAGGGCGAGCGCGCCGGCGGTGCTGACATGGGCGAAATGCACATGCCCGCCGGTGATGCGGGCGAGGGCGATGTCACGGGCGACCATGATCGCCTCCGCCGCCGTGGGGATGCCGGGCAGGCCGAGCCGCGTGGCCAACTCCCCCTCGGTCGCCGCGCCGCCATGCGCGAGGCTCGGCTCCTCCGGGTGCTGGATGATGAAGCTGCCGAAGGCGCGGGCGTAGGAGAGGGCGAGGCGCATGATGCGGGCCGGGCCGATCGCCCGCTGGCCATCGGTGAAGGCGATGGCGCCGGCTTCGCGCAGCAGGCCGTATTCGGCGATCTCCTTGCCCGCGCAGTGTTTGGTGGCGGCGCCATAGGGCAGTAGCGTCAGGCTGCCGGTCGCCTCCCCCCGGCTGCGGACGAACTGCACCAGCGCGGGATCATCCAGCGCCGGGTCGGTATCGGGCAGCACGCAGAGCGTGGTGATGCCGCCGGCGGCGGCGGCTTCGGCGGCGGAGGCGATGCTCTCCCGGTGCTCGGCGCCAGGCTCGCCGATCGCCGCGCGGAGGTCGATCAGCCCCGGCGCCAGGATCAGGCCGGCGGCGGGAACGACGCTCGCCCCCTCTGGTCGGCCAAGATTAGCCCCGTAGTCCAGGATGCGCCCATCGCGCACCAGCAGCTCGCCGGGGCCATCCAGGCCGCGATCGGGATCGAGCAGCCGGGCACCGGTGAAGAGGAGATCTGCCATCGTCCGCCTCAGACGACGCTGGTGGCTGGCGTGGCGGACGGCGCCGTGGCGTGGCCGCCACTGTCGAAATGGCCGTAGCTGGGCGGCCCGCTATAGGGCTGGATCGCCCCACCGCAGCCGCCAAGGGCGAGGAGGAGAAGGCCGAGCAGAGCAAACTGCTTAGACATTGCGCCGCAACTCCCGCGCCAGCACATCGAGTACCGCCATCCGGCAGGCGACGCCCATTTCCACCTGTTCGCCGATCACGCTTCGCTCGGGGTCGTCGGCGATCGCACTGTCGATCTCAATGCCGCGGTTCATCGGCCCGGGATGCATGACGATGGCATCGGGCTTGGCCCAGGCCAGCTTCGCCCGGTCCAGCCCGAAGAAACGAAAAAACTCCCGCGAGGAGGGGACGAGGCCGCTGGTCATGCGTTCCCGCTGCAGCCGCAGCATCATCACCACATCGGCACCGCGGAGGCCGCTGGCCATATCGTGATGGATCTCGACGCCGAGGCGGGCGGCCTCGGCCGGGATCAACGTCGGCGGGCCGACGATGCGCACCCGGGCGTTCATCGCCGTCAGCAGATGGATGTTGGACCGCGCCACACGGCTGTGCAGGACATCGCCGCAGATCGCCACCACAAGCCCTTCCAGCCGGCCCTTGCGGCGGCGGATGGTCAGCGCATCCAGCAGCGCCTGGGTCGGGTGTTCATGCGTGCCGTCGCCGGCATTGATG
>CAITYE010000511.1 GCA_903896535.1 uncultured Paracraurococcus sp. | reverse complement strand
TTCGGCGATTCCGCCTCAACGCATCCCGCTCTCGCGCCGGAGGAACCCCATGCTCGCTCGTCGTTCGCTGCTTGCCCTGCCTGGTCTGCTCGCCGCCCCCGCGCTGCGGGCACAGGGCAGTTGGCCGGAGCGCCAGATCACCATGGTGGTGCCCTTCGCCCCCGGCGCCACGCCGGATTTCGCGGCGCGTCTGGTGGCCCCGAAGATGGGCCAGAGCCTGGGCCAGCCAGTGGTGGTGGAAAACCGCGCCGGTGGCGGTTCGCTGATTGGCACGCGGTCGGTCCTGCAGGCGCGGCCCGATGGCTACACCACGCTGATGGGCAGCATCAGCTTCATGATGGCGCCGCTGACCGTGGACCCGCCGCCCTTCGATGCCGCGGCGGGGTTCCGGGTGGTCAGCCTGATGGCAACAGTGCCCTATCTGGTGCTGGTCCGCGCCGATGCGCCGCCGCGCAACGTGGCGGAGTTCCATGCCTGGGTGCGCGACAATCCGGGCAAGCTGAACTACGGCAGCGCCGGCAGCGGGACGCCGCTGCATCTGGCCGGGGCGATCTATGACCTGCTGATGGGCACGCGCATGACGCA
This sequence comes from uncultured Paracraurococcus sp., assembly GCA_903896535.1. Lineage (GTDB taxonomy): Bacteria > Pseudomonadota > Alphaproteobacteria > Acetobacterales > Acetobacteraceae > CAITYE01. The sequence continues at coordinate 1,435 of CAITYE010000511.1, read as the reverse complement.
TGTGGCCTATCGCGGCGCGGCGCTAGCGATGGCCGATCTGCTGGCGGGGCAGGTCCAGGTGGTGTTCGGTGATGTCGGCAGCGCCGCGCCGCATATCAAGGCCGGGACGCTGCGGCTGCTCGCGGTCTGCGTGCCGAACCGGCTGGCCGCCTACCCCGATATCCCGACCATGGCCGAAAGCGATGCCCGGCTGCGGGAGTTCGACATCTATACCTGGGCCATGCTGTCGGTGCCGAAGGCGACGCCGGACCTGCCGGTGCAGCGCCTGCATGCGGCGATTGCCGAGGCGGCGAAGCAGCCGGAATTGCAGCCGCGCTATGCCGAGCTGGGCTTCGACCTGATCAATGGCAGCCCGGCGGAGGGCGATGCGGTGCTGGCGCGGGAGCAGGCGAAATGGGCGAAGCTGATCAAGGCGGCGGGCATCAAGGCGGATCTTTGATCGCCCGGGTCAGCCGAACACCTCTGGCCAGCTCGCCATCAGCGCCGCGTCGGCTTCCGCCATCGTCACCGGCAGGCCCAGCGCGGCGAGGCTGGTGACGCCGTGTTCGGCGATGCCGCAGGGCACGATGCCGCCGAAATGGGACAGCTCCGGCTCGACATTCAGCGCGACGCCGTGCCAGCTGACCCAGCGCGTGACGCGCACGCCGAGAGCGGCAATCTTCGCCTCGCCGCGGCCGGGTTCCGCCACCCAGATGCCGATCCGCCCGGCCCGCCTTTCGCCCCGGACATTGAAGCGCCAGAGCGCGCGGATCAGCCATTCCTCCAGCCCATGGACGAAGGCGCGGATGTCGCGCGCCGGCACCGTGCCATGCGGGCGCGCCAGATCGAGCATGACATAGGCGGTGCGCTGGCCGGGCCCATGATAGGTCCATTGCCCGCCCCGCCCTGCGGCGAAGACGGGAAAGCGCGGATCAACCAGGCCAGCAGGCGTCGCCGAGGTCCCGGCGGTATAGGTGGGCGGGTGTTCGACCAGCCAGATTTCTTCCCGCCCCGTGCCGTCGTGAATGGCGGCGATCCGCGCCTGCATCTGGGCAAGCGCGTCCGGGTAGGGGGTCTGCCCCTCGCTGATTCGCCACGCGGGCGCCAAGGTTGTCGGGGTCGGGGGCATCGGCTATAGCGCGGCCTTCTAACCGGTTCGCGGTCGTGGCGGAATGGTAGACGCGCCAGCTTGAGGTGCTGGTGGGGGAAACCCCGTGGAAGTTCGAATCTTCTCGACCGCACCATTTTTCCGCCGGCACCGCCGGCGGAAAAATCCCCCGGAGGGAGTCTAAGCCGGTCGCGGCCTTAGTGTCCGTCCGGGAACAGCTTGAATCTCTGGAATCCCTTGTGATTCGATGGTGCCTGCACGATTCGCGAGGCCCGCTGGATGTGGACACAGGAAAACCGTGCCCGGTACGACCGGAGCAAGCTTCGCTACCCGAGTGATCTGACCGAT
>CAITYE010000510.1 GCA_903896535.1 uncultured Paracraurococcus sp. | reverse complement strand
CGCTCCCCCGAGACCTGCCCGGTCCGCGCCCTGGAAGCCTGGCTGCGGATCAGCGCGACCGAGTTCGGGCCGGTGTTCCGGCGGGTCACCCGGCACGGCACCGTCGAGCCCACCCGGCTCTCGGCCGAGGCGGTCCGGCTGATCCTGCTGAAGCGCGCCGCACTTGCCGGCATCACCGGGACGGAGCTGGCGCCGATCACGCCGCACGGGCTCCGGGCGGGCTTTGTGACGCAGGCCTATCGCGCCGGGGCCCGCGACGACGAGATCATGCAGCACACAAGGCATAAGCACCTGGCGACCATGCGGCGGTATCTGCGAAGGGCGGAGCTGGCCGAGGGGGCGGCGACTGCAAGGCTCGGGCTGTAGCGGCGCCACGGTGGATCAGTGCAACCGTTTTGGCGCCGATCCACAGGCGCTCAGCTGCCCGCCTGGTAGCGAAATCATTCGCGCGCCGTAGCGCGCGGACGGGTCCAACCGCCCAGGCTGCCGAATCCCCCACCTCCGGCTCACCTCTGCGCCCTGTCGGACTCTCGCGCCTCTGCGCCCTGTCGGACTCTAGTGACGGGGCCGCGCCCTGGTGGACTTTGCGGACGGGTCCAACCGCCGAGGCTGCCGAATCCCCCACCTCCGGCGCGCCTCTGCGCCCTGTCGGACTCTAGAGTCTGTCAGCGCGGTATTGAATCGGAAAAGTGCTTCCGCGACGCGGGTCTGATGTGATTCAACATTGCGGCTGGGCAGGAGGCCAGCAGCAATGGCTCGACCGCTGTCCCTGGACTTACGCTCTCGTGTCGCCGCTGCGCTCGCGGGAGGTGCGACCGTCCGCGAGGCAGCAGCACGCTTCGAGGTCTCGGTGGCCAGTGCGGTGCGGATTGGCCAGCTTGCCCGCGCCGGGCAGGGTCTGGCGGCCAAGAAGCTCGGTGGCCCGCGCCCGCTCATGCTGCTTAACGCTACCGAGGCGATCACCAGCCGACTTGCGGCCAAGTCTGACTGGACAGTACGCGCCCTTGCAGCCGACCTGCGGGCCGCCGGCATTGCGGTGTCGCACGACACGGTCTGGCGCTTCCTGCGCCGCCAAGGCCTCAGCTTCAAAAAAAACTCTGCTCGCCAGCGAGACGGAGCGACCGGACCTGGCGCGCCGGCGGACGCGCTGGCGGATGCATCAGCATAGGTTTGAGCCGGCCCGCCTGGTCTTCATCGACGAAACCTGGGCGAAGACCAACATGACGCGCACCCGTGGCTGGAGCCCGCGCGGCACGCCGCTGCTGGCCAAGGTGCCGCACGGGCACTGGAAGACTCTGACCTTCCTCGCCGGCCTGCGGCACGATCGCATCGTCGCGCCCTGTGTCATCGACGGGCCGATCAACGGCCTTTCCTTCACCGCCTGGGTCAGCCAATCCTTGGCACCGACGCTGAGCCGCGGCGACATCGTCATCGCCGACAACCTTGGCAGCCACAAAGGCAAGCCTGTTCGCGCAGCACTACGCGCCGTCGGCGCCAAGCTGTTCTTCCTGCCGGCCTATAGCCCGGATCTGAACCCCATCGAGATGATGTTCTCCAAGCTCAAGAGACTGCTGCGCAAGGCAGACGAGCGATCCGTCGAGGCAACCTGGCGGCGCATCGGTGACTTGCTCGGCGCCTTCACCCCAAAGGAATGCGCCGCCTACCTCCGCCATGCCGGCTATGTTTCCGTTACAACCTGACAGACTCTAGTGACGGGGCTGCACGCTTGCCCGTCGGCGAGACCGGGGGGTGCAAAGGGCAACCTGATTACGCGCCAACCTCAGCTAGTTTCAGGAGCCTGTATGGCATCGGCGGTGTGCTGACGGCGGCGGCTGTGAGGCGTGGGAGCATGGCGGCGAGATCGTAACGTCGGTTGAAGCGATACTCGAACTCGGCGAGGTAGCGTGGCACGTGCTTCTGGTGGATGGAGCGGTAGGTGCCGGTGATGGCGGCCTTGATGTTGCCGAGCGCGGTGTTGACCCACCTGAAGGCCGGCGTACGGGCGGCCGTGGGTCCGGAGCCGGTCTTGATCACCTGGTGGCGACAACCGGCATTGGTGACCGCGGCGAAGCAGGCCAGGCCATCGCTGACGACTTCGCAGTTGGGATCAAGGCTGCGCTTGGCGAAGTCGGAGAGGGCGTGGCTGCCGAAGCTGTTGACCCGACGCAGCTTGAGACGCACCGGCTTGCCTTCCGGCGTGGTCTCGACGGCGGCGACGAAGGGCGTCTTGCCGGCGGCGCCGCGGCCGCGCTTGCCGCCCGAGCGTTCACCGCCGAGATAGGCATCGTCGAGTTCGATGCGTCCGTTCAGTTGCGTGTCGGCATCACGCTCCATCATCACCTGGGCCAGCTTGTGCTTGATGGTCCATGCGGTGGTCTGGGTGACGCCGAGCCGACGGCCGAGTTCGATGCTGGAGATGCCCTGCTTGCTCTGCGTCAGGTGATACATGGCGCGGAACCAGACCCGCAGCGCGACCTTGGTGGCGGCGAAGATGGTGCCGGCGATCAGCGAGGTCTGGCGGCGGCAATCGCTGCACTGGAACAGGCCGCGGGTCTTCACCTCGCTGTGCCGCCTGCCGCCGCAGACCGGGCATTCAAAGCCGTTCGGCCAGCGCCAGGCCATCACCACCGCGCGGCATTTTGTCTCCGTGCCGTAGAGATGATCGAAGGCCACCTCGCTGAGGCCCTTCTGAAACTGCACCGTGTTCCGCGCCATGCCGCCCCGCCCTTCGCCGTTTATGTTCGCTCTTTGTACCGAGCGGAAGGCGGCTGAGTGTCCATCCGGGAACAGCTTGAATCTCTGGAATCCCTTGTGATTCGATGGTGCCTGCACGATTCGCGAGGCCCGCTGGATGTGGACACAGGAAAACCGTGCCCGGTACGACCGGAGCAAGCTTCGCTACCCGAGTGATCTGACCGAT
>CAITYE010000509.1 GCA_903896535.1 uncultured Paracraurococcus sp. | reverse complement strand
TAGAGCATGCTGCGTTCACATACGTTCACGCAGCCCGCTCTAGCATGTGTTGGATCGCGCGATTCAGCGCCTTCGGCGATTCCGCCTCAACGCATCGCGCTCTAAGCCGACGTCGGCGGTCGTGATTCACTGACGGGCGGGGCATCGAGAGGTCGCCCATGCCCGATCTGCCGATCCGCCACCGCGCGAGCGGCCTCGCGCTGGCATCGGCTCCCGCGCATGCTCGAACAGGCGGGCATCGCCTGTCGCGCGCGACCAATCCGGGTTGACGCTTCTGGGCGGAAAACGCACCATCGACGGCGCGGAGGAACGCATCAATGAGCCGCCATATCGTCGCTAAAATCGGCGACATCCCGTTGAACGGCAGCAAGCTTGTGGACGTGCGCGGCCGACAGATCGCCCTGTACCACGTCAAAGGCGAATATTTCGCCTTGGCCGATCGCTGCCCACATGAAGGCGGCTCGCTTTGCGCCGGGCGGCTGGTCGGCAAGCTGACGTCACGGATGCCGGGCAGCTACGATATTTCGCGGCCGCATGAATTTGTCCAATGTTCCTGGCATGGCTGGGAATTCGATGTTCGGACCGGGCAATCCTATTGCGACCCGGACAGCATCAAGGCGCGGACCTATCAGGTCACGGTCGAGCCTGGCGCCGACTTGGCGAAAGGCCCCTTCGTGGCGGAGACCTTTCCCGTGACCGTTGAGGACCAGTACATCCTCGTGGAGCTCTGAAGCCCCCAGCCTTGCCCGGCTCGATGGCCGTGCCAGGGACATTGTCCCTGGCAATGAAGTCTACAGCCCGTAAACCGCTTTCGCGTTGCCCGCGAAGATGCCGCGCTTCTCCGCCTCGCTCATCTGGCACTTGAAGGCGTAGCGGGGGTCATCGCTGTCCCAATGCGGGTAGTCGGTGGCGAACAGCAGCCGGTCCCAACCGATCCAGTCGATCAGCTGACGCAGATGCTCGGGCTTTTCGGGTTCCTCCACCGGCTGGGTGGTGAACCAGAAATTCGATTTCAGATACTCCGACGGCTTGCGCCGTAGATGCGGGACCTCGCTGCGCAGCGCGTGGTAATGGCTGTCCATGCGCCAGCCGAGCGATGGCACCCAGCCGAAACCGCCCTCGACAATGACCATCTTCAAGGCCGGGAAGCGCTCTGGTACGCCTTCCATGATGAAGCTCGCCACCATGGCCGAGAGCGACATCGCAACCGCCTGATGTTCCTCGTAGTAGAAGGAAGGCCAGCCACCGCCCGCAACGCTGTGCCCGCTGGTCCCCAGCGTGTGCAGGCCTAGCGGCAGGCCGTAATGCTCAGCGGCTTCGTAGATCGGCCAGTAGCGCGACCGGCCAAGCGGCTCCAACGCCCGCGTCACCATTGAGACCTGGACGAAATCCGGATGTCCGGCCCAACGTTCGATCTCCTTGACCGCGGCCTTGGCATCCTCGCCGGCGACCGCGATGGTGCCCTTCAGGCGCTTATCCTTGCTGGTCCAGTCATCATGCTGCCACTGGTTCACCGCGGTCGAGACAGCCTCGGCGAAGCCTTGCACGCGCTCATCCATGCCGCGGACCGAAAGCGGCTGCAGCATGCCGTACTCGATATCGTGGAAGTCGAGATGCTGCTCCCGCATGAAGGCCAGGTCGCTGCCCGGCGGGCCACCAGTTGGCGGCCAGGAATCGCGCCGGGACAGCGCGGGCGCGGCTTTCGGATAAGGATAGGTGCTGGTGAAGGGTTGCCGCAGCCGCAGCCCGTATTCCTTGCGATGCTGCTGCCAGCGCGGCGATAGCCAGCGATCGAGCTCGGCGCCGGACCGCATGGCCGGATGCACATCGCAATCGATCACCCGGAGGCGGGCCTGCGCGGGCACCTCGGGGCGGGGTAGAGTCGTCGCACTCATTGCACGGTCTCCCTCAATCTCGGGTAGGTGGCGAGAGCATTCTCCCGCAGCAGGCGGGGCCGTAGCCGATCTGGCAGGCCAGGTGGAAGCGCGTCGGTGCCGTCGAACCGCCAATGCGGCCAATCGGTCGAGAACAGCAGCACGTCATCGCTGCCGATCATCTCCAGTAGCGTGGCGAGATCGGCCGGGTCGGGTGGTGCGTCGATCGGCTGGCATGAAATCCGGACATGTTCACGGAAGATCTCCGCCGGGCTGCGGTCCACCCAGGGCACCTCGCGCCGTAGCGCGCGCCATTCCTTGGTGCCGCGCCACAGGAAGCTCGGTACCCAGCCAATTCCGGCGTTCAGCAGCACCACCTTCAACTTGGGATAGCGGGAGAAGGCGCCCTCTGCGATCAGCGACAGCAGCTGGCTCTGGAAGGTCTGGGCGAAGTTGACGTGGTCTTCGATGAGGTAGCTCGGCCAGCCATTCGCGGTTGGCGAGACGCGCAGCGAGCTGGCAATTTGCAGGGCGATCGGCATGCCGTGCCGCTCGGCCGCCTCCAGGATCGGCCAGTTCACCCGGCGGCCCAGCAGGGTTTCGCCGGCGCCCAGCACCAGGACCTGGACGAAGCGCTTATCGCCGGCACGCCGCTCGATTTCCTGCACCGCCAGTTCGGGGCTGTCGACCGGCACCAGGATGCTGGCACGCAGCCGTGGCTCCTTGTCCAACCACTCCTTCGCCACCCAGTCATTGGTCGCGCGGCACAGCGCGGCAGCGAGATCGACATTGTGCAGCGCCGGTGCGCCGAACAGCGGGTTCAGAATACCGATGCCGGTGCCAAAGGGCTCCAGCGCCTGCGCTCGCAGCAACTCCACGGTGCCACCGGCGAGGCCCGCTTCGGGCCGCCAATCCGGCCGCGCCGTCAGCGCCGCGCCGCGCGGCCACAGCGAAAGATCCAGGTCATCGAGGCCGCGGCCGACGATCTCGTCGCGCCAATGGTCGTCAAGATAGGGCAGCAGCGTCATGCACCCCGGCAGGGCCGGATGCAGGTCGACGTCTATGGCCCCCTGCGTCGAGACGGTCATGGCATGCAGGCAGTCATCGGCGGTATCCCCCGGGCGCTCGGTGACAAAGTGACCATGGGCGCGGTGCTTCTTCGTTCTGACCTTAAGCCTGCGCGACTGCGGCGCGGCAAGTCAAGCCATGACGCTTGACCTGAGGTCGGCCCAGGGCATTCACTAATGGCAAAACATCGGGGGAAGCTATGCGCCTAACACGGATTCCGCGCCGTAGCCTGCTGGCCGTGAGCGCTTCACTCGCCACGCCGGCGCTCGCGCAGGTGGAAACGCGGCTGGTCCGCTTCGTGGTGCCCTACCCGCCCGGCGGCGCCAGCGACGTGATCGCCCGGATGCTGGCGCCACCATTGGGCGAGGCGCTGGGGCAGACCGTGGTCATTGAGAACCGCCCGGGCGCGAATGGCGGCATTGCGGCGGAGCTCGTCGCGCGAGCCCCGCCGGATGGGCTGACGCTGCTGATGGGCAATGCCGGCCCGAATGCGCTGAACCAGGCGCTGTACGGGTCGCGGCTGGCCTATGACTGCCTCACCGATTTCACGCCGATCTCGCTGGTCTCC
>CAITYE010000508.1 GCA_903896535.1 uncultured Paracraurococcus sp. | reverse complement strand
CGTGGCGATCACCTTCGCGCCAAACGCCTTGGCCAGTTGGATGGCGGTGACGCCAATGCCGGAGGTGCCGCCATGGATCAGCACGGTCTCCCCCGCCGCCAGCCGGCCATGACCGAACAGGTTGGCCCAGACGGTGAAGCACACTTCCGGCAGCGCCGCCGCGCGCAGCGCATCGAAGCCGCCCGGCCAGGGCAGGCATTGGGCCGCCGGCGCCACGCAATATTCGGCATAGGCGCCACCATTGGTCAGCGCGCAGACCCGATCACCCACCCGCCACGGCGCGGCGGCAGAGCCGGTCGCCACCACCTCGCCCGCGCATTCCAGGCCGAGCACCGGGCTGGCACCGGGGGGCGCCGGATACTCGCCCTTGCGCTGGGCGACATCGGGGCGATTGACGCCCGTCGCCAACACCCGGATCAGCACCTCATCGGCCTTGGGCACCGGCACCGGACCGGTCTTCGGCACCAGCACATCCACGGCGCCGCCGGCGCCATGGTCGATATAGGTCATGCTGGTGGGCGGCATGGGCGGCTCCTCATGTACAGCGCGGCGGCTGCCGCGCACGCAGGACTTGCCGGGGCCAGCGGCGCGGCGCAAGCATGTGCGTCTTCCGTGATCCGCCGGAGCCCATGGGTCGCCAACCGCCCCGTCTCGCACGCCGTGCGTTCACCGGCCTTGCCCTCGCCGGTCTCATGCGGCCGGCGCGGGCGCAGGCGAACGAGTTGCGCCTGGGCGTGCTGCTGCCCTCAAGCGGCGCCCTCGGCCAGATCGCCGATGAACACCTGCGCGGGCTGGAATTGGCGATCGAGGCCCGCAGCGGCTCCCGCCCGATCCGCCTGCTGCGCGCCGAGGCCGCCGATCCGGCGCAGGCCCAGGCCGAGACGCGGCGACTGATCGCTACGGACAAGACGGTTGCGGTGTTCGGCACCGGCAATGCCGGCCTTGCCGCCGCCGCGAGCCAGGCGGCGGAGCTGGCCGAGACCCCCTTCATCGAACTCGGCGCCGTCGCCGATGCGCTGCTCGACCGTGGCTTCCGCTTCACGCTGCGAACCGCACCCGGCGGCGGCGATCTCGTCCGGCTGGCCTTCGAGACCATCGCCGGACCGCTCGCCGCTGCCTGGGGCCAGCCAGGCAAGGCCCTGCGCCTGGCGGTATTGGCCGAGCCAGGACTGGCGGGCCAGTCCCTGACCACCGCCGCCGAAGCGCAGGCCAAGGCGCGGGACTGGGAGCGGCCGGTCCTGTTGACCCAGCCCGGCCGGGGCAGCGAACTGGGCACTTTGCTGGCCCGGCTGCGCGCCGAGGGCACCGCGATCCTGCTACATGGCGGCGCCCCAGGCGATGCCGCACCGCTGTTCCGCGCCATGACGGAGACGGGCTGGCGGCCGCGCATGCTGCTGGGGCTCGGCGCCACATACAGCTTGGCGGAGACGGCGCAGACCCTGGGGCCGTTGGTCGACGGCATGCTGGTGGCAGATGTGCCGCCGCTGGCCGTGAGCGAGCGGGCGGCGCCCGGCCGGGCCGCCTTCCTCGCCCGCTATCGTGCCCGCTTTGGCACCACGCCCCGCTCCGGCCACAGCCTCGCGGCCTTCGCCGGGGCCGAGCCGATCCTCGAACAATTGGCCCGCAGCGGCGAACCACCGCGGGTGGCACTCGGCGCGCTCGACCTGCCAGAAGGGGCGCTGGCCAATGGCTGGGGGCTGCGCTTCGACGAGCGAGGGCAGAATCAGCGCGCCTGGCCAGCGCTGCTGCAATGGCAGGCGGGGCGGCTGGTGACCGTGGCACCGAGCGAGGCGGCCGTCGCCACGCTGAACCCGAATCTGGGCTGATTTCCCTATTTAGGAAATAAAGCTTGACGTGACGCTCGGGCTGCGGCATGGTCTCCCAGCCAACGCCCGAGCCATGCCCGGCGTCCGGCCCCCTCCCCATCCCCGTCCCCACCCGCCCTGCCAAGGAGCAACCCCCGTGCTCGCTTTGCTGCTGCCGGCGCTCGCGCCGATTCTGGAGCGCCTGACCGCGCTCATTCCCGACCCCGAAGCCCGCGCCAGGGCCGCCGCCGAGGCCCAGGCGCAACTCCTGACCGCGTTGCAGACCTCGGACGCCGCACAGATGGGCGTCACGGCGCATGAGGCGGAGAACGCCTCGCTTTTCGTCGCCGGCTGGCGCCCGGCGGTGGGCTGGGTCTGCGCCGCGGCGCTGGCCTATCAATACCTCGCCGTCCCGCTGCTCTCCTGGGGGTTTGCCGCGCGCGGGCTGCACCTGCCGCCGCTGCCGACCCTGGATGGCAGCCTGTGGGAGCTGCTGACCGGCATGCTCGGCCTCGGCGTCCTGCGCAGCTTCGAGAAAGCCCGCGGTGTCGCCACCGAAAGCCTCCGGCCGCTGACGCGGGGGCGATAGGATGGGCGCGCCGCAACCCCTGGCCGGTGTCGCGCCCACTTCGCGTTTCGAGGCCTGCATCCCCGTTATTCTGGCCGCCGAGGGCGGCTTCGTGAACGACCCGCGCGACCCGGGTGGCGCCACCAATCACGGCATCACCCGCCGCACGCTGGCCGAATGGCGCGGCCAGCCGGTCAGCATCGCCGAGGTGCGCGCGCTGAGCGTGGCCGAGGCCGGGGCGATCTATCGTGCCCGCTACTGGGCGCCGCTGGGCTGCGATGCGTTGCCGGCCGGTGTTGACCTGATGGTCTTCGATTTCGGCGTGAATGCCGGCCCGGCCCGGGCGCTACGGCTGCTGCGGCAGACGGGCGGCGGGACGCCAACCGAGACGATCGAGCGCTTCGCCGCCGCCCGCATCGCCTATTACCGCGCCCTGCCTGGCTTTGCCGCCTTTGGCCGCGGCTGGCTGAAGAGGGTGGAACAGGTGCGGGTCAAGGCGCTGGCGCATCAGCGGGCCGGATCGTAGCCGCGCAGCCGCGCATAGGTCTGGCGCTGTTCGGGCGTCAATGCCGCCCGTGTCACCAGATGCGCCTGGAGATGGATGGCGCGCAGCCGTCCGCGCGCCAGCGCGGCCGCCTCGCTCCCCGCCGCGACGTCGGCCGGCGTCGCCTTTTGCTGCCGGAACAGCGCATCGAGGGCCTGCTCGGCGGCGATCAGTTGGTCTGCAAGCGGCAGCGCCGCCTGACGCATGGCGCGCATCTCGGCCGTCAGCGCCGCGCGCTGCGCCTCGGAAAGCGCCAGCGGCTCGGCGAGGTCGAGCACATGCATGGGCCCGGGATAGCCGTTCAACTCCGCGGGAAGAGCCATGCCCATGCCGCGCCCGGCGCGCAGATCGGCCACCTCCTCGGCACTAAGCCCGGCCGCTTCGCGCGTCTGCCATCCCGCATGGGACCCGGCCGGCGTGGCGGCGGCCGGGGCGTGATGCGCGTGCTGCGCCATGGCCGGGGCGATGCTG
>CAITYE010000507.1 GCA_903896535.1 uncultured Paracraurococcus sp. | reverse complement strand
GCTAACCGCGATCCCTCTCTGGATGGCCGACTACAACGACGTCCATCCGCATAGCCGGCTCGGATACCGCTCCCCTCGGGAGTACATCCGCGCTATGTCACAGCCCGCCGCGTGTCCGGTTTGACGGGGTCAACTCCAGCCGGCGCGGGGAACGGCTGAGAATGGGCGTGCCGCATGGGCACTGGAAGACCACGACCTTCGTCGGCGCCCTCACCACGCGCGGCTTCATTGCACCTTGGGTGCTCGACGGGCCGATCAATCGTAAGCGTCAGCCTGTGGCCGTCTCGTTTTTCCGATGATGCCACGGGAGGAGTTGGTCAAGGCGGCTTTGCGGCCAGCCGTTTGCGATTCGCTCGAGGGTGAGGGCGAGCCAGGCCTGCGGATCGACGTCGTTGAGGCGGGCGGTGGCGAGCAGCGTCGCAATGGTGGCCCATGTCGTTCCGCCGCCGTCCGAGCCTGCGAACAGGACGTTCTTGCGGATGAGGGTCTGGGGGCGGATGGCCCGCTCGACCGTGTTGCTGTCGAGTTCGATGCGGCCGTCCTGCAGGAAGTGCTCGAAGGCGTCACGCCGGACGAGGGCGTGGCGAATGGCCTCGGCGAGCTTCGACTTGCCGGGGATACGGCCGAGATCGGTCTGCCAGCGTGCGAAGAGTTCGGCGACGACAGGTGCCGAGCACTGCAGGCGGGCCTGCCGGCGCTCGTCCGGGCCATGGCCGCGTGCCTGGGCCTCGATAGCCCACAGTGCCGCCATGCGTTCGACGGACCACGTCGCCGTCTCCGATACGCCCGATAGATGAAGCTCATAGAACTTGCGCCGCAGATGGGCCCAGCAGGCCGCCAGCGTCACGGGCCCGCCGGGGCGTGCGGGATCGGCGAGCCGCTTGTAGGCGGTGTAGCCGTCCACCTGCAGCAGGCCGCTGAAGCCGGCCAGATGGCGATAGGCGCAGTCCGCCGCGCGACTGTCCTCGAAGCGATAGGCGACCATCGGGGGATCGGTGCCCCCGAAGGGCCGGTCGTCGCGGACATAGGTCCACAACCACCCCGTCTTGGTGCGGCCGAGCCCGGGGGCCAAGGTGGGCAGCGTCGTCTCGTCGGCGAAGACGCGTGGTCCTGCCCGGATGATCTGCAGGACGCGATCGGCCAGGGGCTCCAAATGGAAGCCGACATGGCCCATCCAGCTGGCCAAAACCTGCCGGCTGAGGGCGACGCCGTCGCGGGCGAAGATGCGCTCCTGCCGGTAGAGCGGCTGGGCGTCGGCATACTTGGCAACCGCGACCTGGGCGAGAAGCCGCTCGGTCGGCAGTCCGGCTTCGATCAGCCTGGCCGGGGCCGGCGCCTGCCGCACGGCATCATGGCAAGCCGAGCAGGCAAAGCGCGGCCGGCGCGTCAGCAGGACCCGGAACCGTGCGGGCACGACGTCGAGCCGCTCGCTCACGTCCTCGCCGATCCTGTCCCACTGGCAGGCGCCACACGCACACGGACCAAGGTCGGGGACGAGTTCCGTCTCCACCCGTTCCAGGTGGGCCGGCAGGGCCTTGCGCTGGCGTGCCGGAGGCGGCTTGGTTGCCGTTGCCGCATCGAAGCGGGCCTGGATCGCCTCGATCCCGGTCTCGATCTCCTCGAAGACAAAATCGAGCTGGTCCGCATCGAGCCCTTCGGAGCGGCGGCCGAACTGGTTGCGCTGAAGCGCCTTGAGCAGGGCGTGCAGGCGCTCGATGCGAGTGTCGGCATCCGCCTTGGCGGCGCGCAGACGCTCTGCCTCCGCCCCCAGCACAACCGTCTCGGCCCGCGCGGCGACGAGCATCGCCTTCAGCGTCTCGATGTCATCCGGCAAATCATGCGCAGCCAGGACCATACCTGCAGTGAACCACAGCCCGGCCCGTGCCGCTGCCCCCACAAGCCACCTGAGTCATCGTGCCACAGCCAAGGCTCAGCCGAGGGAAACGGGCTGCCGCGTCGTCGTCGCACGCACGCGCGCCCAGTCCATGCCATCGACCAGCGCCAGCAACTGGGCCGCGTGCAGCCTCACCACGCCCTCCCCGATCCGAGGCCAGCGGAAGGCCCCTTCGTCGAGCGTCTTGGTGAAGAGGCAGACACCACTGCCGTCCCACCACACGATCTTCACCCGATCAGCCCGCCGCGAACGGAACACATAGAGCGCACCGGAGAGCGGATCCTCGCCCCCATCGCGCACAAGTGCCATCAGGCTGACGGGACCCTTGCGGAAGTCGACCGGCGCCGTGGCCAGCACCACCCGCGTGCCCGACGGGATCATGCCGACCGCACGGCCCGCAGCACCATCTGCAGCCGCGCCATGGAGACGCCCGCGCCGACCCGGATCGTCATGTCGCCCCCGACAATCAGATCGATCGAACCCTCGTTCCCGACCGTCTCCATGGAGAGTTCCACGAACGGCATGGGTTCGCTCCGAATGTCCGCGCGAGGTTGACCTGGCTTGTCATCCCTGTCTCCCCCCGCGTTCTTCCTCGCCTCGGCCATCGCTCGCCGCCGCCAGCCGAACACTTGCTGCGGCTTCAGGCCATGCGCCCGAGCGACGGCGGACACGTTGGCACCCGCCACCATGGCCTCCCGCACGATCCGCTCGCGCGCTGACGCCGCCCATCGCCGCCGCGGCGTGCCGGGGCTCACCTCCAGAGGCGAAACCACCGCCTCGAGGATGCGAAAGCTATTGTCCCTGATGTCGTCATCAGACTGCAAACCTGCCTCCCGCAAAACCAAATCACGGGACAGACTTCACCATCGGCAGTACCAAGCGCCAGACGGGGCGGCGATGACGCTTACGATCAATCGGGAGGCCTTCGAGACCTATATCGCAAAGGTACTGATCCCGGAGCTACGACCCGGCGACGTCGTCGTCATGGACAATCTTTCCAGCCACAAGGGGCCGCGCGTGCGTGAAATGATCGAGGTGGCAGGTGCCGAGCTACGCTACCTTCCACCCTATAGCCCCGACTTCAACCCCATCGAGAACGCCTTCGCTAAGCTCAAAGCCCTGCTGCG
>CAITYE010000506.1 GCA_903896535.1 uncultured Paracraurococcus sp. | reverse complement strand
CGGTGGCGTCAGGCTGCGACGGCCGCCGCGGGACGCCGGAAGCCGAGGACCAAGACGGCGGCCAATAGGCACAGAAAGCCGGCTGCGATGAAGGCCGGCATCACGCTCGCTAATTGGTCCTGCGACACGCCGCCGGCCATTGCGGCAATCGCTGAGCCGAGCTGGTGCCCAGCAAAGATCCAGCCGTACAGCATGGGGGCCGGCTCTCGCCCAAAACGCTGGGCGACCAGCTTCACGGTCGGCGGCACCGTTGCAATCCAATCAAGCCCATAGAAGACGGCAAAAACCGACAGGCCGTAAACGGTGAAATCGCTGAACGGCAGGATCAGCAACGAGAGACCACGGAGCCCGTAGTACCAGAATAACAGCCAGCGCGGATCATAGCGGTCCGAAAGCCAGCCCGAGGCGATGGTGCCGACGAAATTGAACGCACCCATCGCGGCCAGCACAGACGCTGCGGTGACTTCCGGCATGCCGAACTCAACACAAAGCGGGATGAAATGGGTCTGTACCAGCCCGGCGGTCGAGAGGCCGCAGATCAGGAAGCTGCCGGCAAGGATCCAGAAGCCCGAATCTGGCAGCGCTGCGGTGAGTGTCGCCAGTGCGTTTCGCACCGGGTCGCCGGCCGGCGGTGCCGGCGGCGGGATGACACGGTCCTCACCATAAGGTGGCAGGCCGACATTGCCGGGGTGGTCGGCGCCGAACAGCGCCATCAGGAGGCCAACGCAGGCGCAGGCAATGACGCCGGGCAGCATCGCCACGCGCCAACCTTCATGCTGCGCCAGCCAAGCGACCAGGGGCAGGAAGATGATCTGCCCGGATGCACCCGCGGCCGTCAGAACCCCGAGCACCAATCCGCGCCGTTCGGTGAACCATCGGTTGGCAACCATCGCCCCCAGCACCTGGGCAGCCAGGCCGGTCCCAAGCCCTACCAGCAAGCCCCAGCAGAGCCAGAGCTGCCAAGGCGCGCTGACCGCCATGGAAAGCAGGCAGCCGGTAATCCCCAGTACCATCGCCAGGCCAATGATGCGCCGCAGCCCGTAGCGGGCGAGCAAGGCGGCAGCGAAGGGTGCGATCAATCCGAACAACAGCAAACGAAGCGCCAGCGCCCCCGAGATGGCGCTCGCCTCCCAGCCCAGTTCGCGCTGCACCGGCAGGAGCAGCGCGCCCAGCATGCCAAGCGCACCACTGACGCAAAGCGTGACCAGGAAGGTCAGCACCACCATCACCCAGCCATAGTGAATTCCGCGCCGCATCAAGGCCGGGGCCACCTGGGCTGCAAACATCACGCTCTCCCGCTAGAGATACGAGGCTAGCGCGCTTTCCGCATCACGGAAAACGCCGCAGCGATCGCCGCGCCGTATTCTGCAAAGGCCTGCGACTAGCCAATGGCGACGCGACCATGGTAGGCTGCCTTATGATGACTGGGCGACATACCGGGCAAGGCAGGCAGCGCGTCGCGCTGCTTGTACTGCTGGCGTTGCTCATGAACCTGGCAAGCCCCGCGCTCGCCATGGCCCGCATGGCGGAAGCCGGGTTCCTGGCTGGCGCCATTTGCCATAGCGGCGGCACCAGCCAGGATCAGCCCGCCCAGCCGGCGGAAAGCAAGGCGTGCCCGATCTGCGCGCTGTTTGCCGCTCAGCCAGTTGCCCTGCCGCAGTTGGGGAACGTGGTAACGCTCCCGCAGCCAAGGACGGCCGTG
>CAITYE010000505.1 GCA_903896535.1 uncultured Paracraurococcus sp. | reverse complement strand
GAGGTAGGGCAGGATCAGCCGATCCTTGATAAAGCCCCAGATAATCCGGGTCATTTCGTCGCCGTCCATCTCGACGACCGGGGTCTTCACCTTGATCTTGGCCATGGCTGTCCTCATCTAAAAGACCGCCGGGTTATATCCTCGGGCGGTCTGCGAAGCGGGCGGCACCTTCGCATCCGGGCTGGGGAGGGGCAAGGGCGGCCAAGTCCGAAATCCGCCGAGGCGCCCGGCGCCGGGACCGCTTGCGTCCGGGCGCCGGGGCCGGGATAAACCAAGGCTGCATGCCAAGAAGGGGTTTCCCATGTCGCCACGACGTGCCGTCCTGTCGTTGGCCATTGCTGGGACCTATGGTCTCGGGCTTGCCCACGCCCAGGACTTGCCGACCATGCTCCGGGCGGGCGCGGTCTACAGCGCCAGCAACCTCACCATCTGCATGACACATCAGGATGCGACGGGTCTGCTCGCGACCTTCAACGACGAGATCGAGAACCGGGTCGTCCGCCGCAGTGGCCCGCCGGTCCGGTGCGAGACTAACGTGACCGCGCGCTTCACCCCGATCCATACCGATCTGTCGCTGAAGGGGGAGGAGCGGCGCCTGATTCCCAGCCAATTCGGCAGCCAGCCCTGCACGCCGGAGACGCCCGAAAAGCGCTGCGATAAGCGACTTTTGGAGGTGACCTTTATCAAGGCCAAGCTGCTGTCCAGCGACAGTGAGGCGCCGGAAGTCTTCATCCTGGAGCGCAGCGGGACCCGCGTGATCGATGAGGCCGGCCGGATCGTCAACGGCCGCTGATCAGCCAGGCGGTTTGCCCAGCCGGCCCTCGGCATGCAGGATCTCGGCGATCTGCACGCCGTTTAAGGCCCCGCCCTTGCGAAGGTTGTCCGTCGTCAGCCACAGCGCCAAGCCATGCGGCACGCTGCCATCGCGGCGGAGCCGCCCGACATAAACCGCGTCCTCCCCAGCGCTTTCGAGTGGCGTGACATAGCCGCCATCCTCGCGCCGATCGACGAGTTGCAGCCCGGGGGCATCCCGCAGCATGCCGCTCGCCTCGGCCGGGGAGATCGCGTGCTCGAACTCCGCATGCAGGGCGATGCCGAGGCCGATGAAAACCGGCGCCCGCAGGAAGGTCGCCGCGACCCGCAGGTCCGGATCGAGGATCTTGCGGAGCTCCAGGCCAAGCGCGTGCTCGACGGCCGTCTCGCCATCGGGCTCGATCCGCTCCACCTGCGGGATCAGGTTATAGGCGATCGGCTTGGGAAATTGCTCCGGCACCGACGGGTCGTTCACGAACACTGCACGGCTCTGATTGAACAACTCGTCCATCGCCGCCTTGCCGGCTTCGGAAACCGGCAGATGCACGCAGGCCACCACCCGCAGCACCTTGGCCCGCGCGTGCAGCGGCGTGAGCGCGGTGGCCAGCGCGATCGCCGCCGGTGAGGGATTGGCGACGATGTGCCGCTTGATCGAAGCCAGCGCCCGGGCATTGGCCTCTGGCACCACCAGCGGCACGCCTAGGGACAGCCGGTGTTCCGCCCCGCAATCGATCACCAGGGCCCCGGCCGCGGCGGCGCGGGCGGCCACGGCGGCAAAGCCCTTGCCGGGGACGGCGAAGACCAGATCATACCCTTCGCCGGTGAAGCCTTCGATCGAGCGCAGCTTCAGGATCTTGTCCTCACCGTAGGAAATCTCCTGCCCGGCGGCCCTGCCGTTCCCGAGGGCCAGCACCTCACGCGCCGGAAATTCCCGCTCGGCCAGGGTCCGCAGCACTTCCCGTCCCAGCGGCTCATTGGCGCCGATCACCGCGATCCGATACTGCATCGACCACTCCTCAGAGACCCGGGCCTCGCCCAGGGTCGCGCTTTGGCATCCTGCCGGGATGCCCTTGTGCCACGGCGACGCCGAGCCACTATCTAGAGCAAATCCGCTCGGGTGGACTCACCTGATCGGACCTCTTGCTCTAGAAAATACCGATTCTAGAGCAGGTTATCTCCGCCTTGTTGGATCACCCGCTGATCCATCATAACGGAGCCTGCTCGGGAGCAGATCGCGTGCAGATGGGCTCATCTGAACGTGTGAAGATGCTCTGGAAACAACCCTTTAGAGCATGCGGCGCGAATGGATGTGAACGCAGCATGCTCCAGGGGCTCAGCTTTAGGATTGCACCATGCGCTTTCGTCGCTGCTCCCCACTCCGCCTCGCCGGTCGGACGACCCTGGGCGTAGTGTTGCTGGCCGCCACGGCACCGCTCGTCGCCGGGCTTGGCCTCGCTGCCGGTATTGCCGGCGCGGCGCTGCTCGCCAAGCGCGCTCGTGACCGGCGCGGCTGGCCGGACGAATCGACCGAACGGCCGGTCGATGGGATCGAGGACCCGACCTGAGGCAGGGTCGCCGAAGGCGCGCAATCCCGCGACCAAAGAGACGTTAGAGCAGGATGCGTGCGCGAATGCGGACGCATCCTGCTTTAGGCCTCAATCCGCGGTGATCGCGTTGGCCTTGATCACCGCCGCCCAGCGGAGAAGGTCGCGTTGCAGCAGGTCGGCGAAGGCCTGCGGCGTGCCGCCAACCGCGACCATGCCTTGCGCCTTCAGGGCGGCGATCGCCGTTGCCTCACCAAGCCAGGCATTCGCCGCCTGATTGATCCGCGTGACCAGGGCAGGGGGCAGGGCAGCCGGCCCCAGCAAGCCGAACCAGAGATCGACCTCCGCCCCAGGAAACCCCGCCTCGGCCACGGTCGGCACGTCCGGCGCGACCGCTGAGCGGATTGCGCTGCCCACCGCCAGCAGCCGGATCTGGCCTTGCTCGGCCAGCGGGCGGGCCACATGCACCGGCATAACCTGCGCGGCGACCCGCTTGCCGATCAGGTCCTGCACCGCCGGCGCCGCGC
This sequence comes from uncultured Paracraurococcus sp., assembly GCA_903896535.1. Classification (GTDB taxonomy): domain Bacteria; phylum Pseudomonadota; class Alphaproteobacteria; order Acetobacterales; family Acetobacteraceae; genus CAITYE01. The sequence goes on along the minus strand of CAITYE010000505.1, from coordinate 3,675 downwards.
CACGGTAAGGGATATGGTTCATCGTCACGCCGGCCACCTGGGCGAAAAGCGCCATACCCAGATGGTGGGGCGTGCCCACGCCGGGGCTGCAGTAATCGAGCACCTGCCGCCGCGCGAGCTCGGCGAACTCCCGCGCGGTGCGGGCCGGCACATCCGGGTTCACCGCCAGCACCATATCGCCGCGCGAGAGTTGAATGATCGGCGCGAAGCCGGCGATGGGATCGTAGGGCACCTGGCGGAACAGGCTCGGGTTCATCACGAAGGTATTGGCCTGGACCAGCAGCATCCGCCCATCCGGTGCCGCACGCGCCACCGCCTGGGTGCCGATATTGCCCGACGCGCCGGCGCGGTTTTCGACCACCACCGGCTGCCCGAACAGCGCTTGCAGGGGCGGGGCGATCAACCGCGCAAGGATGTCCGGCCCACCGCCCGGCGTATAGGGCACCAGCAGCGTCACCGGCCCATCCGGCAGCGTTTGCGCCCTGGCCGGCCCGGCCAGCAGCGCGCCACTAAGGGCCAATAGGGCGCGCCGCCCGGGCCGCGGGGGGTCAATCGATCGCAAGGTTCATCTTCTTCAGCAACGGGGCCCAGCGGGCCTGCTCCGCGGTAAGGAAGCTGGCGTATTCGTCTGGTCCGGTCCCGCGGGCAAATTGCCCCTCGGCCAGCAGTCTTTCGCGCAAGGCCGGCTCCGCCAGCGCCGCCTGGGCGGCTTGCGAAAGGCGGTCGATCGCGACCTGCGGCGTGCGGGCAGGGGCGCAAAGCCCGAAATAGGTCTGCCCCACGGTCCCCGGCGCTATCTCCTCGAAGATCGGGATCTCCGGCGTTTGCGGCATGCGCCGGTCCCCGGTCCAGGCCAGGATGCGGGCCTGCCCATCACGGTGCGGCTGCAAGGCGCTCGCCCCGCCGACCACGATCAGGTCCAGCGTGCCGGCCAGCAGATCGGCCAGCTGCTGGGCATCGCCACGATAGGTGACGTCCTGCATGCGGATGCCAAGCGCATCCGCCACCAGCACCGCGACGATGTTGTTGAAGGAGGACGGCCCGTTGCTGCCGTAGTTCAGCTTGCCGGGATTGGCTTTTGCCAGGGCCACGAATTCCGGGATGGTGCGCGGCAGGCTGTTCTTCAGCAGGAAGGCGAAGGGCAGGGTCGAAAGCAGCGAGATCGGCGCAAAATCCGCCACCTTGTAGGACAGGCCCTTCAACAGCAGCGGGTTGAGCGTGAGCGTGGTGCCGGAGTTCACCAGCAGCGTATGCCCATCCGGCGCCGCCCGCGCGGCGTATTCCGCCCCGACGACGGTGGCCGAGCCGCCACGATTCTCCACCTGCACCGGCACGCCCAGCCGCAACGCCATCTGCTCTGCAAGCAGCCGGCCCATGACATCGGTGGAACCGCCGGGCGGAAAGGGCACCACCATCACGATCGGCCGCGCCTGGGCGTAGGCCGGCGCGGCCAGACTGGCGGCCAGCACGCCTCGACGAGCCAGCACGAGGCTGCGCATGGTCAACTCCTCCCTCCCTGATGCCGCAGGCTGCCATGGCGCGCCCAGGCTGGGGAAGGGGAGGCTTGACGGCCGCCCTCCCTAAGTCCTCCATGCCGGCAAATACGGGGAGGGATCATGTCCGAGCATCTGCACGTTTCGGTTGCTGAGGGCATCTGCACCGTCACCATCGCCCGGCCGGCGAAGAAGAACAGCCTGACCCGGGAGATGTATGAGACCTTCGCCACGGCGCTGGAGCGCACGCGGGAAGACCCGGCCATCCGTTGCCTGCTGATCACCGGCGCTGGCGATGATTTCTGCGCCGGCAATGATATCGGCGACTTCCGCAAGCCACGCGCACCGGAGGTGCCGGGCCAGCGCAGCGCCAGCCATCGCTTCTATTTCAACCTGGCGGATTGCGAGAAGCCCGTGGTCGCCGCAGTGCCCGGCCTCGCCATCGGCATCGGCTGCACCATGCTGCTGCACGCGGATCTGGTCTTTGCCGCGCCGGAAGCACGCTTCCGCCTGCCCTTCGTCGATCTGGGCCTGGTGCCGGAACTCGGTGCCTCGCAGCTCGTGCCCTGGCTGGTCGGCAAGCACCGGGCGGCGGAGCTGCTGCTGCTGGGCGATTTCTTCGATGCGGCGACGGCGGAGCGCCTCGGCTTCGTCAATCGCATCGTCCCGCGCGACACGCTGGCCGAGACGGCACTGGCTGCCGCCAGGCGGCTTGCCGCCAAGCCCGCGGAAGCGCTGCGCCTGACAAAACGCTTGCTCCGCCCTGAGATGGGGCCGCTGCACGCACGCATGGAAGAAGAGCGCGCCCTGCTGGCCGAGCGCCTGACCTCGCCCGAAACCCAGGCCATCATGGCCGGCGTGCTGAAGCCGAAAAGCTGAAGGAATCCGCCTTTATGTCGCTGCTCGATCTTGCCAAGGGCCGGCTTTCGCTGCCGGTCATCGCCTCGCCGCTGTTTATCATCTCGGTGCCGGACCTCGTGGTGGCGCAATGCACCAGCGGCGTCATCGGCTCGATGCCCTCGCTCAACGCCCGCCCGGCGGAGCAGCTCGAGGAATGGGTGATCGAGATCAAGGAACGGCTGGCCGCCCACGATGCCCGCCACCCGGACCGGCCCGCCGCGCCCTTTGCCATCAACCTGATCGTCCACCGCACCAACGAACGGCTGGAACACGATCTCGCGGTCGTGGTGAAGCACAAGGTCCCGCTGATCATCACCTCGCTCGGCGCCAGGCCAGAGGTGAACCAGGCGGTGCACGGCTATGGCGGCTATGTGCTGCACGACGTGATCACCCAGCGCTTCGCGCATAGCGCCATCGACAAGGGCGCGGACGGGCTCGTGCTGGTCTCGGCCGGGGCGGGCGGGCATGCCGGCGCGCTCTCTCCCTTCGGCTTCCTGCAGGAGACGCGCGCCTGGTTCAAGGGACCGATCGCCCTCTCGGGCGCCATCGGCCACGGCGCCTCGATCCTTGCCGCCGAGGCGCTGGGCGCCGATTTCGCCTATATCGGCAGCGCCTTCATCGCCACGGAGGAGGCGCGCGCCCAGGCGCCACAGAAGCAGATGATCGTCGATAGCGGCGCCGAGGACATCGTCTTCACCAATATCATCACCGGCGTGCACGGCAATTATCTGAAACGCTCGATGCGCAATGCCGGGCTCGATCCCGACAACCTGCCAAGCGGCGAAGCCGGGACGATGAGCTTCGGCACCGATCGCAGCAAACGCCGCTGGAAGGATATCTGGGGCAGCGGCCAAGGGATCGGTGCCGTGACCGAAGTGCTGCCCACCGCCGCGCTGGTCGGGCGCCTGCGCCATGAATACGCCGCCGCCCGGGCGCGCCTGGGCACGCGCAGCCCCTTGGTGAACCCGGCCTGGGACAAGCTGCTCGACGCCGCGGAATAGGCGTTTTGACGGCGGTCAAAGGCTGTGGCCGCTGGTAGTGGTTTTTCTGGCCCTCAAGCGCCGGGCGGCCACCTCCGGTGTCGTGGGCTGCGCGGCACACGCCACTGTCTTGTCTCGCCGGGATCAGCGATCCTGCCGGGCGGCGAGGGCCGCGTGATCTTCCTCGACCAGCGCGGCCATGGTCTCGGCCGCATCACGCAATTCGCTGGCCGATAGCCGCGCCAATTCCTGCTCCGCCTTATGCGCATGCCGCCCGGTCGCATGCACATGGCCGAGCTCGG
>CAITYE010000504.1 GCA_903896535.1 uncultured Paracraurococcus sp. | reverse complement strand
TCGGCTGGTAGTCGCGCACATCGGCCAGATGCCCGGCGATCGCCGCCGCCGCCGCCATCCCCGGGCTCAGCAGGTGGGTGCGCCCGCCCGGGCCCTGGCGGCCTTCGAAGTTGCGGTTGCTGGTGCTGGCCGAACGCTGGCCGGGCGTCAGCTTGTCCGGGTTCATCCCGAGGCACATGGAACAGCCGGGCTCGCGCCATTCGAAGCCGGCCTCGGACAGGATGCGGTCCAGACCTTCGGCCTCCGCCTGCTCCTTCACCAGGCCCGAGCCCGGTACCACCAGGGCGCGGACGCCGGTTGCCACCTTGCGGCCCTTGGCGATGGCGGCGGCGGCGCGGATATCCTCGATCCGGCTGTTCGTGCAACTGCCGATGAAGACCACGTCAACCGCCAGTTCCTGCAGCCGCTGGCCGGGCGTCAGGCCCATATATTCGTACTTGCGCTGCAACTGGGCGCGGCGGGCATCGTCGGTGGCGGCCTCCAGCCCCGGCACGGTACCGGTGATGGGGGCGACGTCCTCCGGGCTGGTGCCCCAGGTGACCTGCGGGGCGATGTCACTGGCGGCCAGCTTCACTTCGCGATCGAAGACCGCGCCGGGGTCGCTCGGCAGCGTCCGCCAATAGGCGATGGCGCGCTCTAAGGCCTCACCCTTCGGGGCCATCGCTCGGCCGCGGACGTAGGCAAAGGTAGTCTCGTCAGGGGCCACCATGCCGGACCGCGCGCCGCCTTCGATCGACATGTTGCAGAGCGTCATGCGCCCGGCCATGTCGAGGGCGCGAATGGTATCGCCGGCGTATTCGATGACATGGCCGGTGCCGCCGGCAGTGCCGATCCGCCCGATCACTGCCAGCGTGATGTCCTTGCCCGTGCAGCCGAAGGGCAGGGTGCCTTCGACCAGGACCCGCATGTTCTTGGCCGGCTTCTGTAGAAGCGTCTGCGTCGCCAGCACGTGCTCGACCTCGGAGGTGCCGATGCCGAAGGCCAGCGCCCCCATGGCGCCATGCGTGCTGGTATGACTGTCGCCGCAGACGATGGTCATGCCCGGCAGGCTGCGGCCCAGCTCCGGCCCGATGACGTGGACGATGCCCTGGCGCTTGTCGAGCAGCGGGATCAGCGGCATCCCGAAGGCGGCCGCGTTCTGCTCCAGCGTCTCGACCTGCAGGCGGCTTTCGGGATCGACGATGCCGCTGTAGCGGCTGGCATCGGTCGCGATGTTGTGGTCGATAACGCCGAGCGTGAGGTCCGGCCGACGGATGCCGCGCCCGGCCTGGCGCAGCCCTTCGAAGGCCTGCGGCGTCGTCACTTCATGCGTCAGATGCAGGTCGATGTAGAGCAGCGCGGTGCCGTCGGGCAGCGTCTCCACCACATGGGCGTCCCAGATCTTATCGAACAGCGTGCGCGGCTTATCGGCAGCCATGACGTTCCCCCGCCAGTCTTGGGGCCTGGGCCGGCCCTCGATCCCTGATGCGGACCCGCGCCATGGCACGGGTCCGCGGCCCGCTTACTCGCTCGGCGGTGCCGCAGCGACCGCGGCGACGACCTCGGCGCTCGCCTGCACCACCTTGCGTTCGGCGATACGGGCCGACTTGCCGGTGCGCCCGCGCAGGTAATAGAGCTTCGCCCGGCGCACATCGCCGCGCCGTACCACCACGATCTCGGCGATCGAGGGCGAGTAGAGCGGGAAGACGCGCTCCACGCCCTCGCCATAGCTCAGCTTCCGGACGGTGAAGTTGCTGTTCACGCCGCGGTTGCTGCGGGCGATGACCACGCCCTCATAGGCCTGGGTGCGAACGCGCTCGCCTTCGACGACCCTCACCATCACGCGCAGGGTATCGCCGGGGTCGAAGTTGGGCACGCCGCGGGCGGCTTTCAGGCGGCCCATCTGGTCCGCTTCGAACTGCTGCAACAGGTTCATCGTCTCGGTATCCTTCCGCTCATTCGTTTAGGCGGGCACCGGCCGGCCGTCCATGGCCGCCGCCGCCGCGCAATGCCGCACCCAGAGATCCGGGCGCCGTTCCTTGGTGATCCGTTCCGCCTCCGCCCGCCGCCAGCGCGCCACCTCGGCGTGATGGCCGGAGAGCAGCACGGCCGGGACGGCGCGGCCCTGCCATTCGGCGGGCCGCGTGTAGTGCGGGTACTCCAGCAGATGGTCCTGGCCGCCTGCTGCAAAGCTTTCTTCGGCCGCGCTCTCGGCCGCGCCCATCACGCCGGGCAGCAGCCGGGCGCAGGCATCAAGCAGCACCAGCGCCGCCAGTTCGCCGCCCGAAAGCACATAATCGCCGATCGAGACCTCGATCAGCCCGCGCGCCTCGATCACCCGCTGATCGATCCCCTCATAGCGCCCGCAGAGCAGCACCGCGCCCGGCCCGGCCGCCAGGTCGCGCACCAAGCCCTGGGTCAGCGGCCGGCCGCGCGGCGTGAGGAAGATTGTCGGGCGGCCGTCCTGGCTGGCGGCCAGCGCCGCATCGACCACGTCCGGGCGCAGGACCATGCCGGCGCCGCCGCCGAAGGGCGTGTCGTCCACGGTGCGATGGCGGTCGGTGGCGAAGCCGCGGATATCGATCGCCTCCAGCGACCAGCGCCCCTCGCGCAGTGCCCGGCCGGCCAGGCTATCGCCGAGCGGCCCGGGAAACATGCCGGGAAAGAGTGTGAGGATACTGGCGCGGAAGCTCATGCTTCCGCCTCCGGCCGCACCAAGATCTCCTCGGGCGGCGCGACCACCAGGCGCCGGGCGGGGAGATCGACGACCGGCACCGCGGCGCGGGTGAACGGCACCAGGCGCTCCGGTGGGCCGGCGAGCACCAGGAAGGGGCCGGCGCCGTGGTCCTCCACCGCCCGGACCTCGCCGAGCGAGGCGCCGGCTGCGGTCACGGCTGCGAGGCCGATCAGGTCGCTGAGGTAGTACTCATCCTCCTCCGGCGGCGGCAATGCGGCGCGGGCGACGTAGAGCTGGGTGCCGGTCAACGCCTGCGCCGCGTCGCGGTCGGCGACACCTTCGATCCGCGCCAGATCGGGGGCGAGCAGCGTCAGCGCGATGCGCCGCGTGCCGGTCGCATCCGTCAGCGGGCCATAGCCGGCGATGGCGCCGGGCTCGGCGGTGAAGCTGCGCAGCTTCACGAGGCCACGCACGCCATGCGGCCGGCCGATCTCGCCCACCAGGATGCGCTGCTCTTCGCCCGCCCGCTCCACGTCCCGCTCCTCATTTGCCATCCGGCGCGGCGCGATGCCGCGCCCGCTGTGCGGTTCAGCCCGCCGCCGCAGCGGCGGCGCGTTCCTGCGCCCGCTTCTTCGGCGCCGACTGCTTCGGCTGCTCGCGGTAGACCGGTGCCTCGACCAGGCCGGCCTGGGCGAGGAAGCGGGCGACGCGGTCGGTTGCCAGGGCGCCGTGTTCCAGCCAATGGCGCACGCGCTCGCTCTGCAGACGCACGCGCTCGGCGTGGTCTGAGGGTAGCATCGGGTTGTAGCTGCCCAGCTTCTCGATGAAGCGACCGTCGCGCGGGCTGCGGCTATCGGCGACCACGATGTGGTAGTAGGGCCGCTTCTTGGCGCCCGCGCGGGCGAGCCGGATCTTCAGTCCCATCTTGCGTACTTTCTCCGTTAGAGGTCGTTAAAAGGGACGCCGGCCACCGCCGGGTCCCGTCATTCCCTTGGGCATCAGCGCCGCGAGTCCGCCCCGCATCAGCCCCTTCTGCCCGAGCTTGCTCATCCGCTTCATCATCGTGGCCATGTCGTCGAATTGCTTCAGCAGCCGGTTCACATCCTGCACCGTGCTGCCGCTGCCGGCGGCGATGCGGCGCTTGCGGCTGGCCTTGATGATGTCCGGCGTCCGCCGTTCCTTTGGTGTCATGGATCCGATGATGGCGGTGTGCTTCTTCAGCACGGTCTGGTCGAGATTGGCCTTCTCGATTTCCGCCTTCATCTTGCCGATGCCAGGCAGCATGCCGAGGATGCCGGAGAGCGAGCCCATCTTGCCGATCTGCTTGATCTGGCTGGCGTAGTCTTCCAGCGTGAATTGGCCCTTCTGCATCCGGGCCGCGAGCTTCTCTGCCTCCGCCTGGTCGATGGTCTCGGCGGCGCGCTCGACGAGGGAGACAATGTCGCCCATGCCGAGGATGCGCGAGGCGATGCGGTCGGGGTGGAAATCCTCCAGCGCATCGAGCTTCTCGCCGGCGCCCAGCAGTTTGATGGGCGCGCCGGTGACGGCCCGCATCGACAAGGCGGCGCCCCCGCGCGCATCGCCGTCGATCCGCGTCATGACGATGCCGGTGACGCCGACCTTCTCCTGGAAGGCTGCCGCGGTGTTCACCGCGTCCTGGCCGGTCATGGCATCGACGACCAGCAGCGTCTCATGCGGGCGGGTCGCGGCCTTCACCGCGGCGACTTCGGCCATCAGCGCATCGTCGATCGCCAGGCGCCCGGCGGTGTCCAGCACCACCACATCGTAAAGTTCGCGCCTCGCCAGATCCATGGCGCGGGCCGCGATCTCAAGGGGCATCTGCCCGAGGATGACGGGCAGGGAGGCGACGCCGGCCTGGTTCGCCAGGGTTTCGAGCTGGAGCTGCGCCGCCGGGCGGTGCACGTCGAGCGAGGCGAGCAGCACCTTCTTCTTGTCGCGCCCCCTCAGGCGCAAAGCGATCTTGCCCGAAGTGGTGGTCTTGCCCGAGCCTTGCAGGCCGACCATCAGGATGGCGATCGGGGCGGGGGCGTTCAGGTCGATGCCGCGCGCCATCGGGTTGGCGGCATCGGCGCCGCCCAGCGCCTCGACCAGCGCGTCGTTGACGATCTTGACGACTTGCTGCGCGGGGGAGACGCTTTTCAGCACCTCCACGCCCACGGCGCGTTCGCGGACGCGGGCGATCAGGTCGCGCACCACCGGCAGCGCGACATCGGCCTCCAGCAGCGCCACGCGGACTTCGCGCAGCGCTTCCGTCACATCGGCCTCGGTCAGCGCGCCACGGCGGCGCAGCCGGTCGAAGACCCCGTTCAGCTTGCCCGAGAGTGCCTCGAACATCGCGTCAACTCCAGGGAGCCCGTGCCCCCAAACGACAAAGCGCCGCTGCGCGAATCATCGCGGAGCGGCGGAGCCCCCCGGTGCGGAAGGCCTTATAGGATATCTAGGGGTAGCCCCGCGGGTCCCGGCGCGTCAAGCGCCGGCCCCCGCCAGGCCTGGTTATTTCGGCGCCAGCACCATGATCATCTGGCGATTCTCAAGACGCGGCATCTGCTCGACCTTGATGGTCTCGCCAAGTTCGATGCGGATCCGCTCCAGCACCTTGATGCCGAGTTCCTGGTGGGCCATTTCGCGGCCACGGAAGCGGAGCGTGACCTTCACCTTGTCACCCTCACCGATGAAGGTTTTCATCTGCTTCATCTTCACTTCGTAATCGTGGTCGTCGATGTTCGGACGGACCTTGATTTCCTTGAGCTCGACGACCTTTTGGCGCTTGCGCGCTTCATTGGCCTTTTTCTGCTGCTCGTATTTGAACTTGCCGTAATCGGTGAGCTTGCAGACTGGCGGCACCGCGTTCGGGCTGATTTCCAGCAGGTCGAGGCCGATATCGTAGGCGCGCAGCATCGCGTCGCGCGCGCTCATCACCCCCACCATCTCGCCGTTCTCATCGATCAGGCGCACCTGCGGCACCCGGATTTCGTCGTTCACCCGCGGGCCTGAACGGGTCGGCGCCGGGCCGGGCATGGGTCCTCTTGCTATGGTAAGCTCCTCTCGTCGTGGGAATACTAAGTCGATACTTATGGCGAAAAGCCGGCCTCCGCAACCGCCCGGCCGCGCGCAAGATCGGGAGGTGCCGCCTCTGCAGCCAGGTGCGCAACGGCCTCGGCGAGTGGCAGGGCGGTCTGCTCGCGCCCTGGCAGGCGGCGCAGCACGACCGTCCCCTCCTCCGCCTCCCGCCGGCCGACCACGGCCAGGACCGGTACCCGCTGGTCGATATGATCGACCACCTTGCGGTTGATTTTCTCGTTCCGGAGGTCGAGTGCCACGCGCAGCCCGGCCTGCTGCATGGCCGCCGCGACCTGCCGGGCATAGTCATCGGCGTCCGAGACGATGGTCGTCACCACCGCCTGGACGGGCGCGAGCCAGAGCGGGAAGCGCCCGGCATGCTGTTCGATCAGGATGCCGATGAAGCGTTCGAAGCTGCCGAGGATGGCGCGATGCAGCATCACTGGGCGTTGGCGGGTGCCGTCTTCGGCCACGTATTCGGCACCCAGGCGCTCGGGCAGCACGAAATCGACCTGGAGCGTGCCGCATTGCCAGTCCCGGCCGATGGCATCCCGCAGCACGAATTCCAGCTTCGGGCCGTAGAAGGCGCCCTCGCCGGGGTTCAGCACGTAGTCCACCCCGGCAATCCGGCAGGCGTCCCGCAGCGCGCCCTCGGCCTGGTCCCAGACCGCATCCTCGCCGGCGCGCGTCGCCGGGCGGTCGCTGAACTTCACCCGGAACTCGACGAAGCCGAAGTCGCGATAGATCGAGGAGAGCAGCGCCACGAAGCGCACCGTCTCATCGGCGATCTGCGCCTCGGTGCAGAAGATATGGGCGTCGTCCTGGGTGAAGGCGCGCACCCGCATGATGCCGTGCAGTGCCCCGCTCGGCTCATAGCGATGGCAGCAGCCGAACTCGGCCATGCGCAGCGGCAACTCACGGTAGCTGCGCAGCCCCTGGTTGAAGATCTGCACATGGCAGGGGCAGTTCATCGGCTTCAGCGCCAGCACCCGGTCGCGCTCGTCCTCGTCCTCAACGCGGGCGATGAACATGTGTTCGCGGAACTTTTCCCAGTGGCCGGACGCTTCCCACAGCCGGCGATCGACCAACTGCGGTGTCTTGACCTCCTGGTAATCGGTCCGGTCCAGCCGGCGCCGCATGTAGTCCTCGATCACCCGATAGAGCGCCCAGCCCTTGGGGTGCCAGAAGACGCTGCCGACCGCTTCTTCCTGCAGGTGGAACAGCCCCATCTCGCGGCCGATGCGGCGGTGGTCGCGCTTCTCGGCCTCCTCCAGCTGGGTCAGGTAGGCGTCGAGCTCGGCCTTGTCGCGCCAGGCGGTGCCATAGATGCGGGTCAGCATGGCGTTGCGATGATCGCCCCGCCAATAGGCCCCGGCCACCTTCATCAGCTTGAAGGCGGTGCCGATATCGCCGGTGCCGCGCAGATGCGGCCCGCGGCAGAGATCGATCCAGTCCCCCTGGCTGTAGAGGCTGATCTCCTCGGTGGTCGGCAGGTCGCGGATGAGCTGCGCCTTATACTTTTCGCCCTTCGCCTCGAAGAAGGTGATCGCCTCTTCCCGCGGCATCACGCTGCGCCGGAAGGGCGCGTCGCGGGCCACGATCTCGCGCATCTTGGCCTCGATCTGGGCGAAGTCGTCCGGCGTGAAGGGCTCGTTGTGGGCGAAGTCGTAATAGAAGCCGTGCTCGATCGACGGGCCGATGGTCACCTGCGTGCCCGGGAACAGCGCCTGGACGGCTTCGGCCAGCACATGGGCGCAGTCGTGGCGGATCATCTCCAGCGCTTCGGGATCGCGGCGGGTGATGAAGCGCACCGCGGCATCCTGCGCGACCACCGTGTCCAGATCGCGGGTCACGCCATCCACCTGCATGGCCAGCGCCGCCCGCGCCAGCCCCGGGCCGATGGCTGCGGCGATGGCGGTGCCCGCGACCGGGCCTTCGAAGGCGCGGACGGTTCCATCGGGCAGGGTGATCGCGGGCATGGGCAGGGCGTCTCCGGGGCGGGGCGGACCATGGCCAGGGCGGCGCGGCGGCGTCAAGCGCGGCCGGGCGTGCCGCGCGCGGGCCGGAACGGGCGGCATAGCAAAGCCGGGAGGTCGCACACCGCGTGACGACCGCGCCATCATCCCGAAGCCTGATCGCCGCCCCGCGCCAAGCCTCGCTTGAGGTTAAAGGGATCTTTGTGCCGGCTTACAACTCTGTTATCTAAGGCCCGAGTTATCCAAGCCCAGAGTTCAGGAGGAGACACAGTATGACGATCGGTCACCTGCCCGGCTGTGCCTGTTGCGCACCACGACTGGGGCGCCGGGTTGCAGCGCGAACCGCTTTTGCCGCCAGCGCCGCGATGGCGGCCGCCGGAGGAGCCCTGCGGCCCGCCGCGGCCTTTGCGCAGGCTGGCCGGCCGGCCACCCCACAGGCTGCCATCGATGCGCTGATGGCCGGCAATGGCCGTTTCGTCAGCAAGCAGAGCGGCATGGCCGCCTGCACCGTCGATCTCAGCGCCCTCAAGCAGGCGACAGCCTCTGGCCAGGCACCCTTCGCCGCGGTGCTGGGCTGCGCGGATTCGCGCGTGCCGCCTGAGCTTGCCTTCGATGTGACCATCGGCGACCTCTTTGTCTGCCGGGTGGCCGGGAATATCGCCAGCGCCGACATCATCGGCAGCCTGGAATACGGCGCGGCGGTGCTGGGCACGAAGGCCATTCTGGTCATGGGCCATTCCTCCTGCGGCGCGGTGCACGCGACCATTGAAGGCAAGGCGGTGCCGGGGCAGATCAGCACGCTCTATCGTTCGATCCGGCCGGCCGTGGCGTTGGGCGGGCATGATGAGGCGGCGGTGGTGAAGGCCAATGCCCGCATCCAGGCGGCGCTGCTGCGCGATTCCTCGCCCGTGCTCGCTGACATGGTCAAGCAGGGCAAACTGAGCGTGCTGGCCGCCTATTACGAGCTGGCGACCGGCCAGGTGACCCTGCTGGACTGAGCGAGCGCGGCACGGCCAGGCTTCTTCGTTGCGCAACCTCCGCGAATCGGTCCCAATAACGGTGTCGTGAGGCAAGCAGCACAGGAGAGCACGATGGAGTTCAAGGTCTGGCGTAGCGCCAAGAACAAGGAGTGGTACTGGACCCTGGTCGCCAGCAATGGCGAAAAGATTGCCGCCAGCGGTGAGGGCTATAAGAACAAGGCGGATTGCCTGCACATCCTTGGCCGTATCAAGGAAGGCGCGGCCGCCGCCCCGGTTGAGGAGCTGGCGGCGGCGCCGGCCAAACCAAAGAAGCCGGCCAAGCCAAAGGCGGCGAAGGTGAAGGTTGCCAAGCCGAAAGCCGCGGCCGATCCCAAGGCGGCCAAGCTGAAGGCCGGGCCGAAGCCCAAGGCTGCCGTTAAGCCCAAGGCGGCGAAGCCGGCTGCCTGAGGCTGGGGCGGGCTGGGGCGTGCTGCGTTCACATACGTTCACGCAGCCCGCTCTAGCATGTGTTGGATCGCGCGATTCAGCGCCTTCGGCGATGCCGCCTCAACGCATCGCGCTCTAAAGCAGCCGCCGTTCTGATGGCTCACCGCGTGATCGATCAGAACGGAGGCTGCTCGAGCTTTATCTGGCCCTCAATCGCCGAACGGAAACCACCGGTTTCCCAGCAACGCGGCTGGCGTCGGTGCCCGTTCGGACGATCGGTACGAGGCAAAGCCTCGTACCGGGGGGTTAGCCCGCCCAGGGCATGCTTTCACCCCGCCTAATCGACCAGCGCGAATCGCGTTTCGACCAGCGCGAATCGCGTTGCGAAAAAATACGACTCATCATATACGATTCACCATTGGTCTTTTTGGCTTCGGAGCCTGGGCTGCATGGGGGAATTGCTTCGTTTGTCCAAGGGTGGTGGAACCATCGCTGGCGGCTTCGCGCTGGGCATCGCCCTGATCGCAGGAGCGCTTTCGATGCTGCGGGCCGGGTTCAATTTCAATCGTAACAACAACGCGTTTCATATCCCCATTGTCTTGGAATTTGAGCAATACGCCCAGTTCAAAGCTGA
>CAITYE010000503.1 GCA_903896535.1 uncultured Paracraurococcus sp. | reverse complement strand
GCCCGCCGCAGCCTTTCGCGATGCACGTTATAAAGACCGGCGGCGATCACCACCGCCGCGCCGCCCAGCGTGGTCCAGGCCGGCACCTCGCCCCAGAGCAGGAAGCCGAGCACCAGCCCCCAGAGCAGCGGCGAGTATTCGATCGGCGCCAGCACCGCGACCGGCGCCAGGGCGAAGCCGCGGCCGAAGCACATATGCGCCATGGCATTCGCCGCGCCGAAAAAGCCGAGCGCGGCGATCATCGGCCAGTCCGGCAGCAGGGCCGGCGCACCACCAGCGGGCCAAAGCCCGGCGACGGGCAGCAGGGCGAAGCCAACCGGCAGATGCGCGGCCAGCAGCCAGAAGGCGATGGCATCGGGCGTATCGGTGCGGGTCAGGATACGGGTCCAGACCCGGGTCAGCGCCATCAGCGTGGTCGCCGCCAGCAGCAGCCCGGTCTCCCACCGCCATAACTCACCGCCTGGCTGCAGCATGAACAGCACGCCGGCAAAGCCAACGCAGGTGGAGGCCCAGCGCCGCCAGCCAACCTGTTCGCCCAGCAACGGGATCGCGAACAGCGTCATCAGCAGCGGACAGGCCGCGGCGATGGCGTAGCTATCGGCCAAGCCGACGCCGCGCATCCAGGCGAGGTAGAAGCCGCATGTCACGGCGCAATGGCTGAAACTGCGGAGGGTCAGCAGCGGGCGATTGACCGGCCGCAGCGGCGCCAGCCCGCCACCGCGGGTGGCCACCAGCAGCAGCACCACCAGCGTGCCCACCATGCCCCGCCAGATCATCGCCACCGCCGGCCCGACGCTGGGCAGCACCCATTTGACAGCGGCATCGGCGCAGGAGACGACGATATAGCCGGCCAGGATGAAGCCGATGCCGCGCAGCGCCTCATCGCCCGTCGGGCGCGCCCGAAATCCCGCTGGCGGCGCCATCAATCCTCGCGTCGCAACAGCTGGTAACCGGCGATCGTCGCGGCCGGGCGATAGCGCTCCAGCGTCTCGGCGAAAAGCGGATGGCGGGCAAAATAGGCCAGGATGTCGAAGTCCTGGCCGCAGACGACCAAGCCCGGATCGGCTGCCACCAGCAGTGCCGCCGGGGGCGCGCGGGCGAAATCCTCGGCCACGGTGCGATAGACGTAGAACTCCGCCCGCGCCATTTCCCAGGTCTCGCGAAAGCGCAGCTTGCCGGCCGCATCGCGCGGGCAGTCGCGATAGACGCCCTGCAGCAGCCAGAGGTTCATGGTCCGCAGCGTCGATTGCGCGCGGGCGTAATTCAGCGCCGGATAGACCGGGAAGATGTCGGAGGAGAGCACCAGCAGCCGCTCACCATAGGCTTCGCGCTTGAGCAGCGCCGTCATCTCGGCCGCACGCGAGCCCGACCAGCCGAGTTCCCGCCACGGCGCCTCGGCGCCAGTGACGTTGAACAGGCCGAGACCGCAGGCGGCGATGGCCGCAGCGCCCGCCGCAAGCCGCCGCGCCGCCCGGGACGACAGCGCCCGATCTGCCCAGCGCGCCGCCAGCATCACCCCCAGCAGGCTGGCAAAAAGCCGCACCGGCAAGGCGTGATAGGTCCAGCCCTTGTGCTGCACCACCGCCGAAATCGCCGCCCCGATGCCCGCCGCGGCCAGCACCGCAGGGAACGCCCCGCGCCGCCCGGGCAGCGCCAGCAGTGCCAGCGGCAACAGCAGCAGCACGGCTGTGCCGAGACGCTCCGTCAGCAGCACCTGCCACCAGGAATAGGCGCCCTGGTCGAGGTAATACGCCCAGACCAGCGGCAGCACATGGCTTGTATAGTCCGGGAACAGCAGCAGCACGCCCAGCAGATAGGCCAGCCACAGCCCCGCCATCGCCCAGGGGACGGGGTCGCCGAAGCCGGGCCGGCCGCGCCGCAGCAGCACCACCAATTCGACCAAGGCGGGGATCACCAGGAAATAGGGCTTCAGCGCGAAGCCGATCGCCGCCGGCAGCACCGCCGCCACCTGCCAGCCCCAGCCGGTGACCACCCCATCCGCCCGGCGGGCCGCCAGCATCAGGTAGGGCATGGCGAAGATCGCCATGATATGCTCGCGCTGGCCGAAATCGTAGCCGGCTGAAAGCAGCAGCACCGGCAGTCCGGCGGCCAGGCAGGCGGCTTCCACCGGCGCCCGCGCCGGCAGCAGCCGCCAGGTCAGCCAGGCCGCTGCGGCAAGCCCGGCCAGCAGGCAAAGCAACAGGGCCTGCGCGGCATCGAGCGGCGTCCAGGCGGCGATCAAGGCCGGCGGCAGATCCAGCAGGAAGACCAGCGGCGGGTTGACGTCGATGAGGTCGGCATAAAGCCGCTCGCCGGCCAGCATCCGCTCAGCGAAGTTCAGCACGGCCGCGACATCGTGGTTCAGCGGCGGCGCCAGCACGGTGGCGAGCAGCAGCAGCGCGGGCAACACCGTCGCCACGCGCAACCAGGGCAAGCGCGACGCCGTGTCCGCCGCCGGCAGGGCGGGGTCCAGGACGGCGTCGTGCAGCGGGGCGGCGGGGGGCGGGTCCTCGGGCGGTCGCATGGCCTGACCTGATCTCTGGGCGCTTGATTCCAAGACTGCAATCCCAAATGCGGCAAAGCGCGCGGCTTTCACGCTGGCCAGAGGCCGCGCGCCATGCCAGGAGGCGCCGTGGACCGGATCGAATACGCGCTGATGGACGCCGCCGAGGCGGGCATGTGGTGGTACCGCGCCCTGCACGCGCGGGTCATGGAGGCCCTGGACGCGGCCCCCCCCGGGCCGCTGCTCGATGCCGGCTGCGGGACCGGCGGGCTGCTCGCGCGGCTGCGGGCGGAACAGCCGGGGCGGCCGGCCCTGGGCCTCGATTTCGATCCGCCGGCCGCTGCCCGGGCAGCGGCGAAATCCGCCCATCCGGTCGCCGTCGGCTCGGTCAATGCCCTGCCCTTTCCCGAAGCCCGGTTCGCTGCCGTGGTCAGTTGCGACGTGCTGGGCCACGCCGGGGTCGATCCCGGCCGGGCGATGGCCGAGATGGCGCGGGTGCTGCGGCCAGGCGGCCTGCTGGTGCTGAACCTGCCGGCCTTTGAATGGCTGCGCTCGGCGCATGATGCGCGGGTTCATAATGCCCGGCGCTTCACCGCACCGGCGGCGCTGCGCCTGGCCGGCACCGCAGGGCTGCGCCCGCTCCGGGCCCGCTACTGGAACAGCCTGCTGCTGCCGCTGATGGTCGCGCATCGCAAGCTACGGGCCCGCGCGCCCGACCATGGCTCGGATGTGGCCCCGTTTTCGCCATGGCTGGACCGCACCTTGCACGCCGCGACCGTGCTGGAGCAGGGCCTTGCCCGGCGTGGGCTGGCCTTCCCGGCGGGTGGCTCCATCCTTCTCACCGCGGTGCGCCCATGACCGCGCCGGCCATAGGACCCTTGCCTGTGCATCACAGCCGCACCCCTGGCCTGCCGCTGGCCACGCCACAGGCCAGCCAGCCCCCTGCCCCGGCCATCGGGCTGTCCATCGTGGTGCCGGTCTATCGTGGCGCGGCGACCATCGGGCAGCTGGTGGAAGCGCTGTCTGCCCTGCATCCCGTGGGCGGCATTGAGATCGTCCTGGTGAACGACGGCAGCCCGGATAATTCCGGCGAGGTCTGCCGCGCGCTTGCCACCACGGCGCGGGTGCCGCTGACCTATATCGAGCATGCGCGGAATTTCGGCGAGCATAACGCCGTCATGACCGGGCTGCGGCATGCCCGCGGCGCCTATGTCATCACCATGGACGATGACCTACAGAACCCGCCGGAGGAGGTGCTGAAGCTGTACGACCATGCCCGCCTCGGCGGCTGGGACGTGGTCTACACCCGCTATGCCGAGAAAAAGCACGAAGGCTGGCGCAACCTCGGCAGCCGCTTCGCCAACCGCGTCGCGGATACGCTGCTGGACAAGCCACGCGGGCTCTACCTTTCCTCCTTCCGCTGCATGTCGGCGATGGTGGTGGCGGAAATCACCCGCTATCGCGGCCCCTACCCCTATGTGGATGGGCTGATCATGCAGGTGACGCAGCGGATCTCCTCGATCGAGGTGCTGCATTTGGCGCGCGCTGAGGGGCGGTCCAACTACACCCTGCGGCGCCTGGTGCTGCTTTGGCTGAACCTTGCCACCAATTTCTCCGTCATCCCGTTGCGCCTGGCGATCTTCGCCGGCGTGGCGATGGGGCTGGCCGGATTGCTGGGGGCGGCGCTGGTGACGCTGGAATGGCTGTTCAGCGGCACGCCGGAAGGCTGGGCGTCGAACATGGTCACCATGCTGCTGCTGGCCGGGGTGCAGTTCCTGATCCTTGGTGTGCTCGGCGAATATGTCGGCCGGGCCTTCCTCTCGGCCAATGGCAAGCCGCAGGGGGTGGTACGAGAGATGATCGACGCCGGCCCGGCCTCCCGCCCCACCCCACCGACGGAGCCTGTGGCATGAGCCTGTACTGGCTGGCGCTGGCGGCGGCGATCCTCACCTCGGTCGGTGGGCAGACACTGCTCAAGCTCGGCGCCGATGGCGGGGCGAATTTCGTCGCGCAGTTCCTTGATCCGCGCAGCCTGATCGGGCTCGTGCTCTATGGCGGCGCGGCGCTGTTTTACATGCTGGCGCTGCGGCGGATTCCGGTCAGCGTCGCCCTGCCCTGCACGGCGGCCGGCTACATCGCTGTGGTCGTGCTCGGGCATTTCCTGTTCGCCGAACCGATCACCGCGCAGAAGCTCGCCGCGCTCGGGCTGATCTGCGCCGGGGTGGCGCTGCTCGCCACCGCCTGAGGCTGCCTCATCCCAGCGGCCCAACCCGGTGACGGCCGGTATTAAAGCATGCTGCGCTCACGCACCCTGCTCTGACTTTTGTTGGGTCGCGGAATTCAGCGTTATCGGCGATTCCGCCGCAACGCATCCCGCTCTAAACCGGCCGGTCGCCCTTCACCGTCACCCGATTGCCGTAGCGGGTATGCGGCCAGTAGTCCCACATGGCGCGGTGCTGGGCGCAGCGATTATCCCAGAAGGCCACGCTGTTCGCCTGCCAGCGGAAGCGGCACTGGAACAGCGGATTGGCCGCGTGCTCGTACAGGTAAGCGAGCATCGCGGCACTCTCGTCGGCCGGGATATCCAGGATGCGCCGGGTGAAGCCCTTGTTGACGAACAGCGCCTTCTTGCCGGTGACGGGATGGATGCGGATCACCGGATGCACGGCGCGGGGATAGACCGGCTTATCCTTCACGCCGAAATTGGCATAGGTACCGCGGTAATTGTCTTCCCCGTCATGGATGGCGGTCAAGCCCTCCAGATAGGCCTTCATCCGCTCCGACAGGGCGTCATAGGCGGCGTACATATTCGCGAAAAGGGTATCACCGCCGCGTGGCGGGCATTGCTTGATGTAGAGAATGCTGCCCAGGGGCGGCTCCTCATCGCAGCTGACATCGGAATGCCAGCCTTCGCCATTGGCGCGCGGGCTGTCCTTATCGGCGCGGATGATCATCAGCTCAGGATGCCCGGTCTCATGCGGCGCAGCGGGGTGCAGGTGCAGGGGGCCGAATTTGCGGCCGAATTCCAGGTGCTGATCCTGGGTCATGTCCTGGTCGCGGAAGAAGATCACCAGGTTCTCGGCCAGCGCGCGGTGAATCTCGTCCATCTGCCGGTTGCTCGGCCGGGCAAGATCGACGCCGCCGATCTCCGCACCGATGATCGGTGTCAGCTTATCGACCGTGATGGTCTCATAGGGGCCGGCCTCGTCGGCGCGGTGCTTGATGCGCGGCCCGTTATGCCGGGCATGGATGCTTTCGGACATGCTGCGTCCCTCCTCCGTTCAGTCTAATCCAATCGCATGCCCGCGCCACGGATGATTTCTCCCCAGCGGGGCAGCTCGGCCCGGGTGAAGGCGGCGAAATCGGTCGGGCTCGCCGGCGGCTCCGGGGCGCCGCCCAGTTCGGCGAAGCGGGCGGCCAGGGCCGAGTCGGCGAAGGCGGCGGCGAAATCGGCCTGGATGCGGGCGACAATCTCCGCCGGCGTGCCGCGCGGTGCGTAGACGCCGCTCCAGGTGGTGAAGCGGAAGGCCGGCAACCCCGCCTCGGCGGCGTTAGGCACCGCCGGCAGCCCAGGGTGGCGGCGATCGGCGGATAGCGCGAGCGCCAGCACCTCCCCCCGATCGATCAGCGGCTTGCCGCCGACCACATCGATCACCTGAAAGGACAGCCGCCCTTCCAGCAGATCGGGGAAGGCCGCCTGGTTGCCGCGATAGCCGATCTGCGTCGCGCTGGCCCCGGCGGCCTGCAGGAACAGCTCCGCCGCGACCCGGGCCGGCACCGCGCCCCAGCCGAAATTCAGTACCCCCGGCTGCGCCTTCAGCCGGCCGATCAGCTCGGCCAGCGTGGCAACGCCAAGCCGCTTATTCGCCATGATGACGAAGGGCGAATTGCCGAAGCGCGTCACCGCTTCGAAATCGGCGATCGGGTCGTAGGGCAGCTTGTCGATCAGCCAGGGATTGGCGGCATGGGTCATGGCGCTGGTCGATAGCAGCGTCAGCCCATCGGGCTTGGCCCGCGCCACCGCCTGGCAGGCCAGCACGCCATTCGCCCCGCCGCGATTATCCACCACCACCGCCCGCCCCCAGAGCTTGGCCAAGCGGTCGGCGAATAGCCGCGTTGTGACATCGACCGAGGAGCCGGCCGGCAGCGAGGTGATGAAAGTGACGCGGTCCGCCGGCCAGCCCTCTGCCGCACCACCCAAGGCGGGGGCCAAGGCGGGGGTGGCGAGCGCCAGCAGCAGCGCGCGGCGTCGCATGGCTCAGCCCTCCAGCCGGATATCGGCAGCCTTGGCCACGGCCCGCCAGCGGTCGATATCGGCCGCGATCAGGGCCGCGAATTCCTCAGGCGTGCCGGCGACCGGGGGGGAGCCGAAGCTGGCCAGACGGGCCAGCACATCGGCTTGGCGCGTGGCCTCTCGCAACCCGTGGTTCAGCAAAGCGACAACACCCGGCGGGATCCCCGCCGGGCCGAGCAGCCCGTACCAGCCGCGCGTTTCATAGCCAGGCAGCCCCGCTTCGGCGAGGCTGGGCACCGCCGGCAACTGCGCACTGCGGGCCGCGCTGGTGACCGCCAGCGCCCGCAGCGTGCCGGCGGCGACCTGCGGCAGCACCAGGGCCTGATTCTCGATGGCGAAGCCGATATCGCCGGCGAGCAGCGCGGTGATAACCGGCGCCGAGCCGTTATAGGTCACCTGGGTCGCGGCGAAGCCGGCGCGCAGGCGCAGCATCTCGCAGGCCATGTGCTGCGGTGTGCCGACGCCGGGGGTGCCGTAGATGACGGGCTGCGGCCGGCTGCGCGCCCAGTCGAGGAAACCCGCCACATCGGCCGGCGCCGCGCCCGCCGGCACGGTGAGCACCAGGGGCGTCGCCGCCATCAGCCCGATCGGCGTGAAATCGGCCAGCGGATCATAGGGCAAGCGTTGCCCGAGCGCGGGGTTGATGCTGAGCGGGCCGGACGAGCCCATCAGCAGCGTATAGGGGTCGCCCTTGGCGCGGGCGACCAGCGCGGTGCCCAGATTGCCGCCTGCGCCGCCGCGGTTTTCCACGATGAAGGGCTGGCCG
>CAITYE010000502.1 GCA_903896535.1 uncultured Paracraurococcus sp. | reverse complement strand
GCAGCGCGCAGCGGCACAAGGCTATCGGGCACAGGTGCAGGCAATGGAGAAGTCCCGCATGTGGCGGTTGACCGCCCCCCTCCGCCGCCTCATCAATGCTGCCCGGCAACCTTAGCATACGCGCCAAACCGCCGCCCCACGGGGGTGACCCCCTGCCCTAACAGGCTGCTGCGTTTATATCCATTCCCCGAGCCTGCGCTAGAGCGCGATGCGTTGAGGCGGAATCGCCGAAGGCGCTGAATCCCGCGATCCAACACATGCTAGAGCGGGCTGCGTGAACGCATGTGAACGCAGCATGCTCTAGAGCGCGATGCGTTGAGGCGGAATCGCCGAGAACGCTGAATCGCGCTATCCAACACATGCTAGAGCGGGCTGCGTGAACGCATGTGAACGCAGCATGCTCTAGGTTGATATTCCAGAAAATCGTCGCGCATTCAGATAGAAACATCTGGACGCGATCTGCTCCGGGCGGCGCTATCCTTCCACAATGCCCTCTGCCCTGATCATCGGCGGCTCCATCGCCGGCCTCTTCACCGCCCTGCTGCTGCGGCAAGCCGGCTGGCAGGTGTTGGTCGCGGAGCGGAGCCCGGGCGATCTCGCCTCCCGCGGGGCCGGCGTGGGGACCCATCCGGAACAGTTCGTCGTCATGCGCCGGCTTGGCCTGCCGGTCGATGAGGCGATCGGGGTGCATTTCACCGAACGCCTCTGCCTCGCCCAGGATGGACAGGTCATCGCCCGGCTACCGTTCGAGAAGGTGCAGACCGCCTGGGCGCTGCTCTATCGGAAGCTGCGCGAAGCCCTGCCCGATGACTGCCATCGTGACGGGCTCCGCTTGGTGGGGCTGGACCAGGACGCGGCCGGCGTCACGGCTCAGTTCGCTGACGGCACGCGCCTCTCGGCCGACCTGTTGATCGGTGCCGATGGCGTGCATTCCACGGTTCGCCGCCTGGCCTTCGGCGGGCCGGACCCCACCTATGCCGGCTATGTCGCCTGGCGCGGCGTGGTGCCGGAAGCGGCGGTGCCGGCCATCGCCCGGCCCGAACTGGTCGGCCCCTTCGGCTTTTTCGTCACCGCACGAGAGACGATGCTCTCCTACCTCCAGCCCGGGCCAGGCGATGATCTGCGCGTCGGGCAACGCGGGCTGAACTGGGTCTGGTACCACCCGACCTCGCCGACCCAGCTGCAAGCGCTGCTGACCGATGCCGGCGGCCGGCATCACCCGCAGGGCATCGCCCCGCCCGCCATCCGCCCGGCCGCGATAGCCGCGTTCCGCGCTGAGGCCGAGGCGATCCTGCCGCCGCAATACCGGGCCTTGGTAGCGGCGACCGCGCAGCCCTTTTTCCAGCCGATCCTCGATCTGGACAGCCCCGCAGTCACCACCGGCCGCGTCGCACTGGTGGGCGATGCCGCCCATATGGCCCGCCCGCATGTCGCGGCCGGCATCGCCAAGGCGGCGCTGGGCGCGATGTGGCTGGCCGATGCTCTGGCCGGGACGGGGGGGCTCGCCGCCTATGCCGCGCGCGCCCTGCCCTTCGGCGCCGCCCTGGTCGCCCGCGCCCGCTGGGTGGGCGCCTTTCTGGAAGACCCCCCGCGCCCGGGGCTGGCGGGGGAGCCGGTGCCCGTGATGCTCAACACCGGCTCGCCGCTGGGGGAGATTCCTGGCCTCGCACCCTTCCTGCCGGCCTGACCCTCCACCTAGAGCATGCTGCGTTCACATACGTTCACGCAGCCCGCTCTAGCATGTGTTGGGTCGCGCGATTCAGCGCCTTCGGCGATGCCGCCTCAACGCATCGCGCTCTAGAGCATGCTGCGTTCACATACGTTCACGCAGCCCGCTCTAGCATGTGTTGGATCGCGCGATTCAGCGCCTTCGGCGATGCCGCCTCAACGCATCGCGCTCTACTCCACCTGCGCGCCGCTGACCTTCACCATCTCCGCCCAGAACGGCCGCTCGGCAGCCAGCCGGGCGCGCACCGTCTCCGGCCCCTTGCCGATCAGCCGCGCGCCCATCTCCAACGCCCGGGCCTGCACCGCCGGATCGCCGCAGGTCGCCTGGATCGCGGCGAAAAGCGGCCGCTGCGCCGTCTCCGGAAAGCCCAACGGTCCGGCCCACATGTGCCAGGACGTGACCACGAAGCCGTCCATCCCCGCCTCCGCCATGGTTGGCACTTCCGGCAGCGTCGGCCAGCGGGTGTCGGAGGTGACGGCCAACGCCCGCAGCCGCCCTTCCCGGATCACCGGCACATAGCTGGCGAGGTTATCGACCGCGAGTTGCACATCCCCCGACAGCATCGCCGGGATGGTCTGCGCTGCACCGCGATAGACGATATGCGTCCCCTGGATGCCCGCCCGCGCCAGCAGCCAGGCGCCGCAGAGGTGGATCGTCGTGCCGACGCCGGAGGAGCCGTAGCTGATACCACCCGGCTGCTCCCGGCCCCAGGCGATGAACTCCGCCAGCGTCCGCACCGGCAGGCTGGCGGGCACCACGACGACGTTCGGGAACTCCCACATCTGGCCAATCCAGGCGTAGTCCTTGCTCGGGTCATAAGGCAGCTTGCGATAGAGCATGGGCGAGATCAGCGCCGTCGGCATGCCCACCGTCCCCAGCGTGTAGCCATCCGGCTGGGCGCGGGCGAGCGCCTCGGCCGCCAGATGCCCGGCCGCGCCGGTGCGGTTCTCCACCACGAATTGCTGGCCCAGGCGCTGGCTCATCTGCTCGGCCATCAGCCGCGTCATGACATCGAGCGAACCACCGGGCGGGAAGCCGACCAGGGTGCGGACCGGCCGTTCCGGCCAGGTGCCCTGGGCGAAGGCAGGCCGGGCAAGTACCGCCGGAGCGGCGAGCAAGGCGCGACGCTGGAGCATGGATCTCCCTCTTCCCTGCGCCGCCGATTGTTCCGGCGGCATTGGCGCATGCCGCCGCCAGCCTCATCCAGGCGGCGGCGCGGATGGGAGGAGCCTAACATCTTCGTCCATCCAGTTCGCATCCAACTTTGGGCTTGGACTGCCGGCTGGTGGCCCGCCGCGCGGGGTGATGACGCAGAGCAGCGACCTGATTTCGGCCATGGCGCTGCTGCTGCATGGCTTGCGTGTCGTCACCGCCCAGGATTCCAGCCGCGGAGTAGAGACCCGCCGCGCGTTGTTGGTCCGCGCGGGGGCGGCTAAAAGCTGTGCCGGTCGTGCCAGAGAGGTCTGCTTTGCCGCCAATTGTGCTCGCCTCCCTGCTCGCGGCAGCCTGCCTATGCATCGGGCTCATCGGGCTCTGGCTACGACCAAAGCTCGCCGAACATCATGTGGATGTCGAGAATCGCGGCCTGGTCGGCAATGTCACCGGCTTGGTCGCGGCGATGGCCGCCTTGCTGCTCGGCCTACTCGTCGCCAGCGCCCAGAGCACCTTCAACACGGTGAGCGACGAGGTCGACAAGCTCGCCGTCAACCTGGTCGAGATGGACCGGGCCCTGGCGCAATTCGGTCCGGAAACCGCCGAGGCGCGCCGCTTGCTGAAGCTGACCGCCACGGCTCAGGCCGACCGCATCTGGTCGGCTTCCGGCAAGCCCGATACGGACGCGATCCTCTCGGTCCGCGGCGATCCTGATTATCGCCGCCTGACCATGCTGGTCCGTAATCTGACACCGCAGATGGATGCACAGCGGACGCTGCAAGCCGAGTTGCTCGGCCTGATTTCAGACGGCGCGCGCACGCGGGTGATGTTGGCCAATCAATTGGGCAATGAGTTGCCGCGGCCGATCATCGTCGTGGTCGGCTTCTGGTTGATGATGCTCTTCCTGGGCTTCGGGCTGCTGGCCCGCATGAACCTGATCTCGGTCCTCGCGCTGGTGGTCGGGGCGATTTCAGTTGGCGGCGCCATCTTCCTGCTGCTGGAGCTGAACCGGCCCTTCGTCGGTCTCATGGCCATCGACGGCAGCTCGGTCCGCAACGCCATCGCCCTGCTCGGCAGCTGAGGCGGCGCCGCTTCGGTCGCTGCAGTCTGGCCCGAACCCGCCGCGCCGCCAAACTCAGCCAGCGCGCGCCGTCGCCGCGCCAAGCGCCGCGAAGCGCGGATCATGCCGCACCAGCGCCCGATAAGGGCAGCATTCGGCCGCTGCCCGCGCCAAGGCCCGCCGCGCAGCATCGAATTGGCCCAGCGCGAC
This sequence comes from uncultured Paracraurococcus sp., assembly GCA_903896535.1. Lineage (GTDB taxonomy): Bacteria > Pseudomonadota > Alphaproteobacteria > Acetobacterales > Acetobacteraceae > CAITYE01. The sequence continues at coordinate 32 of CAITYE010000502.1, read as the reverse complement.
ATGCAGCGCGGCGAGCTGCGTCGCCGGTGCTG
>CAITYE010000501.1 GCA_903896535.1 uncultured Paracraurococcus sp. | reverse complement strand
GCGCTATCTCGAGGATGGCAGGCTCTCGATCGACAACAACCTGGCCGAGCGGCAGCTGAGAGGGATCGCCCTGACGAGGAAGAACTTTCTGTTCCTCGGCTCCGACACCGGCGGCGAACGCGCGGCGATCATCTACACCGTCGCCGAGACCGCCAAGCTCAACGGCCTCGATCCGGAAGCCTACATCGCCGCCGTCATCGACCGCCTCTGCCGCGGCCACACCATCGACCGCATCGACGAACTTCTGCCCTGGAATTTTAAACCGGAGAAGAAGACCGTGGCGACGGGCTGACGCTTACACTGCTCCTCGGTCAAGAATGCAATCTTCGCGTTGCTCAGCGCGCGTAGAACGCATGGGGAGAAGCCAATCGTCCGGTTCTCACGGCCCTTCTCCCGGATCGCCCCCCCCCTCGATGAAGGATCGCGGCCTTCAGCAGCATTTCGAAGGCGTCGTCCATCAGGATCAGTGTGGCTGCAACCCGCCCTCGATCGTGCGGGCGGTTGAAGACCTCGATGCCGAGCAGGAGTGAGTCACCCGCCTTGTCGAGAAGTTGCCTTGCCTCCCGACGCATTCGGCTAGCGTTCCCTGATCGGTTGCTGGTTCGTCATAGCGACGCGGCCGGCAGCAACGCCGGGGACCGCGAATCGGAACTGTCAACTTAGAGAGTAACAGATCAGAAGGATGGAGTACCGATGTGCTGCGACTGCCGCTCCCACTCCACGGAAAACACCTCCATCAGCCCCGGCAGCGTCATCCCTTCGGGCTGCCGCCCGTCCATGATTGCATGGACGATGTCCGGCGCCAGCAGCGTGAGCCGCAGCAGCCGCGAGACATAGGACGAGTTGATCTTCTCCGCCGCCGCCAGCTCGTTAATTGTGCCGAAGCGCCCGCCCTCCAGCATCCGGCGCCACCGGAACGCCCGGGCCACCGCCTTCACCAGCGTTGTGTCCGAAGCCGAGGCGCCGTGGGGCGCCATACCGCCCGGCGTCAGCACCAACTTTCGCCCGCCCCGCTGCTTTCGGACAGCCAGCGGCACCCGCACGGTCAGCATCTGCGCGGCACCGGTCACGCTGCCGCCCTCGCCGGGTCGGCCGGCGGCGTCGCCAGGTCCCGCGCCAGACAGGCCAGCCCCTCCAGCTTCAGTGGCCCCGCTACCCCACTTGCCGTCTCCTTGGTGCGCTCGCAGCGAAGACGTCGACCGTCGTCTCGGCGATGACGTCGAACAATGCAGCGTCGGACAGAGGCTCTCCGCTGGCGAGGTCGCGGGCCACCAGGGCGAAGTTCCGCCATTGCTCGCTATCATCGGTGGCGCCGACCTTCAGCGTCGCCGCCATCCAGGCGCAGCGCTCGGCCCAGAAAAGGTGGCGGCCCGGCAAGTGCCGCGTCAGCACCGCCTCGATCCGCTTGCGGCGCGATGGGATAGGCCGCAGCAGCGCTTCGACTGCCTCTCCGGCTTCGAACCAGGAGCCCACGGTCTCGAACAGCTCGGGCCAATCCGCGGCGTCCGCATGCGCAGCGCGCGTCGCATCGGGTCCGGTCTGGTTGGGGGCCAAGCCGGCGAGCAGCTGGGCCGCCAGCACCATCGGCGAGATCTCGGCCGGCTGCAGCAGCCCTATCCGAAGTGCCTCGGTCACCTGCAGCAAGCCAAACGGCGGAGGGGCTCGCCGTGCAAGATTGATCGCCAATGCGTCGGCAAGCCGCATCGTGACAAAGCTGATCGACACAGTGACTGCCTCCGTGGCGCCGGTGATCTCGGCGATGATATCGTCGGCCTCGCGCTTCGACATGTCCTCGCGGACCCAGGCATCTGCCACGCCCACATCCACCTTGATCAGCACGGAGGCTAGGGCGAAGCGACGTCCGGTCTTGAGCAAAGCGAACAGGCTTTGCGCCCCCGCCCCGTCGCACAAGGTTGCGAGCAGCCTAGTGACTTCTATCCGGGGCGCAGGTTCGGGTGCAGCCGTGTTGGCGCGAACCACGCGGATTGCGGCGTCCAGCTTGGCATGGCGCGCCGACGGCAACCACGGGCGAAGGCTAATGAGTCGTTCAACCAGGCGGCTCGGCGCGGGGTGACGGCGTGCCTGCGCGACCAGCGCGTCCAGTACCGCGACCCCTGGAGCGGGATCGGCATCGAGCAAGAAGCCCAGCGCCGCGTCGCGCACAGCGGGGATGGTTGAGGTGGCAAGTTCCGCAGCTATGGCAGCGCGATGTTCGGACGGAAATGCCGCACCCGTGGCGGCCAACTCTGCGTGGACTGCGAAGGGGTCATGACCAAGCTCCTCGGCAAGCGGCGCGAGTTGTTCCGCCAATTTTCCAACTCCCGGCTGCGTCGGGTCCTGGGAGAAGTCTGCATCCATGCCCGCGATCATTGCCTCCTTTAGCGCGGGCCCAGCGTCGAGCCCGGCCTGCGCAAAGGCCCGCGCGATCAGCATGAGCACGCCTGGGGCAAGACTATTGGCGGTGACCGCCGTCTCCACTGCTCGGCAGGCCTCCGCGAGACCTGCACGTGCCGTTGTGTCACCGCCATTGCCGGCGATGCGCAAATCGTTGAGCGCCGCTTCCAACAGGAAACAGCAGCCTTCGACGATTCTATCCGTCGGCCGCTTCTTGCTGGCCTCAGAAATCAAGCAGGCGACCAGAACCGGCGTCGCACCGGCTTGGGCCAGCATCGGACCGGCATCCAAGGCGCCGCGGCTCAGCGCGCCTCGGGCCATGTCCTGACCGACCATCTTTGCAATCTGCAGTACCGCGCCTCGGGGTGTCACTTAGTTGTCCTCGCCCAATCAGCCGCATGAGGCGCGGCCGCCAGCGGGTGAGGCTACTTCACCGTGTCGTCACGCGCATCGCCATTTGTACGATCCGTAAGATGCCAAATGAATGATCCGGGGCGTCCTGGGTCGGGCGGTGTGGTGCGACGTTGCTCTACCCACTCCACCGGAAACGGCTCCATCAGCCCCGGCAGCGTCATCCCCTCCGGCTGCCGCCCGTCCAGGATCGCCTCGACGATATCGGGCGCCAGCAACGTCAGCCGCAGCAGGCGCGGGACGTAGGACGAGTTGATCTTCTCGGCCGCCGCCAGTTCATTGATGGTGGCGAAGCGCCCGGTCTCCATCATCCGCCGCCACCGAAATGCCCGGGCCAGCGCCTTCAACAGCGTGGTGTCGGCAGTCGCGGCGCCGCGGGACACCATGCCGCCCGGCATCAGGACCAGTTTCCGCCCCCCCGCTGCTTCCGGACCGCCAACGGCACCCGCACGGTCAGCATCTGCGCGGCGCCGGTCACGCTGCCGCCCTTGTCGGTTCGGCCGGCGGCGCCGCTAGGTCCCGCGCGAGGCTGGCCAGCCGCTCCAGCTTCAGCCGCACGTCGGCGCCGCCCGGCCCGATGTCCACCCGGTCGACCAGGAGGCGGATGATGCGCGCCTGC
>CAITYE010000500.1 GCA_903896535.1 uncultured Paracraurococcus sp. | reverse complement strand
TTCTGGACGGCGATGACGGCCAAGGGATCCTCGGCGGATCGCCAAGGGCGGGTGCCGAATACCTCGCGCATGTGGTTGATCTCGGCCAGCGAATACCCAACCCTCCGGCCGCTCGAGGTACGCTCGACCTGAGGAAGGCGCCCCTCCTTCTCGGCGTCGCGGATCGCGGCGCTCGTGCGGCCTACGAGGTCCGCCACTCGGGTAATCGGAAACAGTGGTGCCTGCCGCCGTTGCCTGTCTGCCGCCTCGCCGCGATCGCGGAGCGACGCGAGCGTGCCAAGCGCTCGATCGTAGAGTCCCGCGACGGTCTCGAGTGTTTCGGTTGCCCGAACCGACGGAGGGACGGGCTGGCGTGCCGGGGTCGACATCACGTCCTCCGTACCTCGATCATCGGTGCCTTCGCCAAGCCGACGAAGCGCGCAGCCTCGCGGAGGTCATGGTCAAAGTTTGTTCGTACCCAATCCGCGAGAAATCTTGAGCCCAGCAAAAGCCGCAAGCCATCTGATTGTTGGGCGATTGTAGCTTCCCGCAACCAAGCCCGCGATTGCGCCACACCAACGTTGTGCCGCAGCCGTTCGAGGAAGCGATCACCAAGCGGGCGCTGCTCTACCGTCTCCAGGTCGGAAGGCTCCGAGGACTTGAAGCCCTCTGACTTCGGGACGACTGTGAGCGCGCCTAGCCGGAGCACAGTCTGCTGCAGCGGCGCCGGTGACGGATGAAGCCTGATTAGGCCTGAATCGAAGTCTACCCGGGCCTCGGGATAGACAGCGGAGACCTGGCGCTCCCAAGCATCCCGTATGGTCTGGCGGAACTTGCGAATGTTGCTGCCTTCATTGCCGAAGTGAGCGGCAAGTTGGTTCCAGCTCAGGACTGCTGGTCGGCGCGCGGTAATGCGAGGAAGTCGGTACGCGAGCCAGGTGTAGAGGTCGAGCGCAGTCGGTGAATCCCTCAGCTGCCGGATCGCGTTCTCGTTGATCGGAACCGCGTGGTCTTTCAAGTGGTCGTAGAAGCCTTCGGTCAAGATGATCTCACGCATGAATGCCCCGCCGGGCCGGTCCGACCCGACGTATTCTGTCGTCAGCTTGATTTCCTTGATGCCGAACTCGCGGACCCCCTGAGCATCTTCATCTTGCCAGCGGATCATCCATTCGCAGGCAAGTAGCCGGTCGAGCTGTTGCCGGATCAGCGTGGCCGATCCCCTTGGGCCATAGCTGATCGTCCGATAGCCCATCCGCCGCATCCAGTCTGTGAATGACTCTCCAAGGCGGATTTGACGCGTCCGGCCGCGTACGGCCTGAGACATGATGTGGATGAGGATAAGGCGCGGCAGCGCCCCATAGGGCACTCCGCGTTGAACCAGGCGCTGGTTCGGACCGTCGCTCACGAGTACCGGCTTTGGCGTTATGGCTAGAGTGTACTGACCATCCTGGCGGAGGATGGGCATCATTTCGTCGGCCGGGCGCCGCACTGGCAGCGACATGGCGCAGAGGGCCGAATGCAGAAAGCTCGGAACCGGCTCCTCAGTCGCAACTGCGTTCACCCTGTCGAAGAGATCGGGTTGGCCCGCTTCCTGCGCCAAGGCAGCAGCATCGGCCGTGTCGCCTTGAACAAGCGCGGCGTGTACCTTCTGACCCAACGAAAGCTGGCGCATGACGATCGGCTCCAGGCGCGACTCGAACAACGATTACTGTACCAGATCGCTGGGCAGCGCATAGGTCAGCTTTCGCAAGCCTCAGCTTTATGCGGCTTGAAATCGAAAGTCGACCGATGCAGCCGGTACACACGCGATTCGCTAAGCAATGTTGCCCTGAAGCATGAGAAATTTCCTGAGAGGTGCCACCTCTAGGAATTCTCTGAGGAAAAAAACTTTAGGTAGTAGTACCAACATCATCGGTTGGGCTGGAGTCGGCGAACCGACATCATCGGGGAGACTCGATTATGGCGCACCCACCTCATCGGTCATGCGCACCGTTCGCATCGGCCACGCCGAAGCGTACCATGTGCATCGGTCTGGCCTGTGTACTTCCGTCCGACCTCGGAGGTACCGGGTCGATCCCGCCGATTGGAGCGAGAAGCCCACAGCCCACCGGTCAATCACCCCGCCTTGAAAGGCGAGGCTTGGAGAAGACCATCTCTCCACGCCTGGTTTGACCAGGGAGCCGGAGCAATCCGGCAGCCGCGCTTAGACAGGTTCACACTCTACCGGCGAATGCTTCCTCAGTTCGCCGCTCTAGAAGATCCGCCAGCAGACAAGCCAAGGGTTGGCACGAAACGGGGCGAATCCGGCCGACAAGCCAAACCAGTCTATCGCTTCCCGAGGGGAGCCGGGCAGCCGATAGAGCGTCAGGTACCCTCCACCGCCGAAGAAGATCCATCGCTCCCGGAATGCCGGGTCAAGGCCTTCGACCGGACGACCCGCTTCCGGATGCGCCGCGATCAGCCGCATCCCGTCACGGATGGCCCGGATCGCTCCACGCGCAGCATCGCGGTCGCGTTCTGCCAGGAAGCCATGCAATCGGTCGAGGTCGGCGAGCGTGCGCGGCGTCCAGATCAGGGCCGGCACGCCGGCGGATCCGCGTCCTCGCCCGCCTCGAGCCGCGCCAGCCAAGCGTCCACGGTCTCACCCGTGGCGTGCCGCCCTGTTGCCTCGTATTCGGACCAGGCGGCGAGGGCATCCAGCCTCTAGCATATCTATGTGGTCGGGCGTGAGGACCGCAAACGGTGCAAGAGGCCGGATGAGATCCTCCGCGCGAGAAACCTCGTGATGCTCGCCGCCGATCCAGAGGAGCATCACGTCGTCTTCATCGTCGTTCGATTCCTTGATCTCGACGCGGACGACCTTGCGCGAAAAAAATCGCCATCGGATTGTCGCACCCGATGGCGACGCTGACATTGGGGACGGATGCTTCGATTTCGTGACGGCTCATGACGTGCGTTTTTCTGATTCGGCGTGGCCCACCAGCGCCGGTCCGCGGCATGGCCTAACGAGCTACTAGAATTTGCCAGCACTGGGCAGAGGCACGTTCGATCATCCATTCCGCCTAGGTCCTACCGTCATTCAGGACACGCCCAAACAGCCGCCTCATGCCGGCCATGAAGCCGGCCAAATGA
>CAITYE010000499.1 GCA_903896535.1 uncultured Paracraurococcus sp. | reverse complement strand
TGACCTGACGATCTATGACAGAGCTGCCGACCGTTGGTGGTCGGATGAGCTGCGTTGGGTTCGGACCCTGAAGAATCAAGTGCCTGGCAGGCTTGGATGGTTTGACCGTTTCATTGACTGGCAGAAGAAGGACTTGCTCGATCTCGGGTGCGCGGGCGGCTTCATGGCCGAGGCCATGGCGACGCGGGGCGCCAATGTGATCGGTATTGCCCCCGCGGCCGAGGCAATCGCCGCCGTCCGCAGCTACGCCCGGGCTGATGGCCTACGCACTGGCAATGACATCGGCGTGGGCGAGGAACTCCCCTATCTGGGACACCGGCTCCACGTCGCCGGTGCCACATGCGTTCCTGCACTGCCGGACCTCGTCAGGCAGCGCGCCATCGCCTGATTGCCCGAGATTTTACCCCAGTTACTGATTGGCTCCGTCCACTTTGCCAGACGGAGCCAATCCAAACTTTGGATCGCGCCCTTCGCGTCTAACCTAGCGGCTTGCTGGCGCGGTCGTGCTCGGCGCGCCGACGCCGGCATAGCTGGCGTCCGGCCTGCCGCCCGAACCGCCGCCGAGCGTTACCATGCTGCCGGAGCCCGCGTTGCCGCCCCGGCCACTGTAGGTTGCGTCGGGACGACCGCCTGAACCGCCACTAATTGTCGCCATACCGGCCGAAGCGTTGGCACTGCTGCCCCCGACTGCGGTCGCCTTCTGTTGCATGCCGGGCGCGGCGGAGCCCGCGCTTACGCCACTCATCGACGCCGCATTGGGCGTCGTTTGGGTGCAGCCAATTACGAACAGACTGTCCAGTAGGCTAACGGAAGCACAAAGAGCGCGCATTGGTTATCTCCTTTGGTGGATTGCCGTTGGTTTCGGTGAAGCTAGATGATCGGAACTACGCCCAGCCAAGCGTGCACCGCGGGTTAGCCAGATTTGGCTCTCGGCACGCGGCAGCAAACCCGCCGGTGACCACAAAGCCAACTCGGTCCAAGCTGACCGCATCGCACATGCCAAAGAACTCCACTCAAACACGTTGGCGTCCCCTGCCAGCCAAGGACCGGCGGGCGGATTATGGAATCCCAGAAGAAGTCTGCCTCTGTCGATAAGGTACTGGCCACTAAGTCGAGATTACCCGTGGCGCGGACTTCCAGCCAATTGGCGGCGAGACGTCCCGCTCGCAGCAAGCCCTCCAGTTAAGTTGGACAGGATTGCGTGCGGCCGGTATCAGGCCAAGGCGACGCTGCTGGCCGGTGTGCTCAGCGTCTCCTTCGGCCGGACTGCAGGCAGCATGTTCAGCGTCGCGGGGGAACCGGCGTGCAGAAGCGACGGCTAATTTAGCCCGATGTCGGTACTGAACGACTAGTTCTGGCCGAAAGCGGCCAGGCAGCATTCGGCCAATGACCGCATTTGACCGAACATCCAGCTCGCTGACGCAACCTCAACCTCACCGGGTTGTGTACGTCGCTCGTTCCATCAGGTCCGACGGGATCATGACCCCAAAGCTGCGTGCCAGCGGGAGGTTCAGGAGCAGCTCAGGTCGGACGACGCGCCCGATTGGGATATTGCTGACCTGCTCACCCTTCAACACCCGGTCCATAAGTCCCGCCATATGCCTCGCTGCGGCGGCAAAGCTCGTACCGTAGGCTAGCAGCGGGCCGAACTTCGCCCCATCCCGTGCAAACAGCGTTAGGATACGCGCGGCCCGGGCCAACTCCACGATGCGCGCCCCGTGGACCCTGACCATCGGAACTGCCAACCCCATCACCGCGTCGGCCCTCTCCTCCCGCATCGCTACGAAGGCGCCCTCGAGATCTTCTTCACCCCTTAGCAAGAGCACCTGGGCGCGTAGGCCCTCGGCCTCGGCGGCCGCTCGGCTCACCAGCGGCAGGGCGTCCGGCACTCCCGCATCGCCGAGGATGGCCAGCCTCTTGATGCGTGGCACCACTCTTTTTAGAATACGGAGCCCATCCCGTGCCTCATCTGGGTCGAAGGTGGTAACCCCGGTGGCATTCCTGTCGGGGCGCTCAGGATCGCCAACCAGACCGACCGCGACAGGATCGACCACCGCGGCGAAGACGATGGGAATGCTAGGCGCAACCTCCTGCGCTGCACGGCAGTGCACGGCCCCTATCGCCGCAATGAGGTTTACCGACGAGGCGGCAAGCTCCGCCGCGAGGAAGGGCAGCCGATGAAGATGGCCCCCGTCGAAGCGCGCCTCGATCGAAATGTCGCGCCCCTCGACATATCCCATTGCGGCAAGCCCCTCGCGAAAGGCCGGGTAGCTGGGATGCGAGGCGTCACCGCTAAAGAGCGCTCCGATCCGTGCCGCGGGCTTCAATCCACCCTCACGCCGGCCGTGCGCACCACCCGCCCCCATTTCTCGGCCTCGCGTGCGATGAGCCCTGCCAGGTCGGCCGCCGAGCCGGGCATCGGCATGGCCCCCAGATCGGCGAACCGCGCGAGCACCCCCGGATCGGAAAGGGCTGCGTTGATCTCGCCGTTGAGGCGCTCGACGACCTCCGCGGGCGTGCCCCGTGCCGCGCCGATGCCGTACCAGGAGCTTGCCTCGTAGCCGGGCAAGGCATCTGCCAGCATCGGCGTATCCGGCAGGGTATTGGCCCTGACTGCGGTCGTGACCGCGAGGGCACGTAGCCCGCCGCCCCGGATGTGCCCGATCGCGGACGGCATTGCGTCGAACATCACCTGGATGGCCGTGCCGCCGAGCAGATCCGTCAACGCCGGCCCTGACCCCCGATAGGGGACGTGGAGAAGGTCGACGCCGGCCATCATCTTGAACAGCTCGCCCGCCACGTGCTGCGGCGTGCCATTGCCTCCCGAGGCCATTGCGAGCGGACGAGGAGCCGACTTCGCGTATGCGATGAAATCCGGGACCGTTGCGGCCGGGACGGAGGGGTGCACCACCATCACGAGCGGCACCCTGACCAGACCCGCGATGGGCGCGATGTCGCGGACAAAGTCGAAGGGCAGCCGCTCGTAGAGGGCGGCGTTGATGAGGTTCACCGGGCCGCAGACGAGCAGCGTGTGCCCGTCGGGTGGCGCCTTCACCACGGCCTCCGTGCCGAGATTGCCGCCGGCGCCCGGGCGGTTCTCGACGAGGACGGGCTGACCGAGCCGCGGCGAGAGCCAGCCGCCGAGAATGCGCGCCACGATGTCCATCGGGCCGCCAGGGGCGAAGCCGGTGACGAGGCGGACCGGGCGGGATGGATAGGCTTCGGCACGGGCGGAGCCCGGACGAGCGATAAGTGGAGCGCCGAACACGGCGGCGCCCCCAATCAGAGTGCGGCGGAGCAGGCCCACGCTGTTTCTCCTCGTGTTCATCGGGTTCGGCGAGATGTCGCCTGGAGGCGATGCCGAACGCGGGTGACAGACTCGATAGCGCCGGCGAAGCAGATGGGCCACAATCGGCTCGCATCGAAATCCATACATGCCAGGTATGCCATGGAACTCCGCCACCTCCGCTACTTCGTCGCGGTCGCCAAGGAGGGGCACATCACCCGCGCCGCCGAGCAGCTCGGCATCCAGCAGCCGCCACTCAGCCACCAGATCCGGGCGCTCGAGCGCGAACTCGGCGTACAACTGTTCCGCCGCCTGCCACGCGGCGTCGAACTGACCGAGGCAGGTCGTGCATTCCTCGAACATGCATGTACCTGCCTCAGGCAGGTGGAGGAGGGCGTCGAGGCAGCGAAGCGCGCGGCCCGGGGCGAGCAAGGGCACCTGCGGCTCGCCGTCCCGCCGACAGCACCGTTCCATCCCTTCGTGCCGACGGTGATCCGCGCCTTCCGCGACGCCTTTCCCATGATCTCGCTGGCGATGGAGGAGAGCCTCAGGACGGAGACGGTGGAGCGGCTCCTTAGCGGGCAAGTGGACGTTGCCTTCCTCCGCGCATCCATCGCATCGCCGGAAGGCCTCGTCGTTTACCCGCTGCTTGAGGAGCCGATGGTCGTCGCATTGCCGACCGGGCATCCGCTGGCCATTGGCAGCGGCAGCGAAGCGGTCCCGCTCCGCGCCCTCACGGGCGAGACTTTCATCGCCTACGCCCGTGACACGGGACCGGCCCTCTACGAGGCCATGGCTTCGGCATGCCTGCAGGCTGGCTTTAGCCCCCGCCTCGGCCAGGAGGCGCCGCGCATCACCACGGCACTGAGCCTCGTGGCCACGGGCTTCGGCGTCACGCTCGTGCCGGCTTCCATGCGGCGAATGGTGCTCGAAGGCGTTACCTACCGCGACATCTCCGACGCCACTGATGCCCGTGCATTCCTGGGCCTCATGGCGCGGCGCGACGAGCCCTCGGCCGCGGTTCGCCACTTTGTCGCCCTGGTCCGGAGCGCGGCGCGCACCGGGGGCAACGGTGTACCAACCGGAACTTCTTCGGCTTGACGCGGGTTGTTACTCCTAGCGGATCGTCGGAAAGGCTTTGAGCTCCAGGAGCCACGGCTTTGTTTCGATCCGAAGACGATGCGGGATAGGACTGCCGAGGGCGCTTGATCCGACATACCCCAGATTGCTGGACGATCCACCCTTCTGAAACGGATCCGGCCACACAGCAGCGCCGTAAGCAACCCGGAATCGTGACAATCATGCATGACGGCGCCGCCAACCGCCAACTTGCTCCGCAAGACGGCGCTTTCGAGCCCTGGGCGCCCCTTCTGGCGGCCGCGCGAACGCACCTCTCCCGCCTGCTGCCCACTCCGCCTTCAGCCAGGCTCGGCTCAACATCGGCGTGGCGCCTCCGGCCGCAACGCAGCGATGGCGTCGAGGATCTGCTGGAACAGCGCACGCGGCACCATGACCTCGGCCATCTGGAAGGTGATCGAGCGGCCGTGCCGGACGATCTTGGCGCCG
>CAITYE010000498.1 GCA_903896535.1 uncultured Paracraurococcus sp. | reverse complement strand
TGGAACCTAGCGAGCGGGCACCTATCCGCCGTCGCATAGCGCCGAAGCCGGGAAGCCATGGTCCGAGAAGCCCTCCGCGAGCGTTTTCTTGAGGTTCTGCAGGACCTCGGCGGCAGCGCGGGCAATGGCCGGCTGCGGGATGCGCTCGGCTGGCAGGAGGAGACCTACTGGTCCGTCCATGCCGCCCTCATCGAATCCGAGACCATTGCCGCCGGCCGCGGGCGGGGTGGCTCCGTCGCCCTTGTTGGCGCGGCCAAGCCCACCGCCCCCGCCGCGGCGCCCACCAGCGTGGAGGCGCCGCCGCTACCCTCGCCCCCGGCGCCAGCCCCGGCCGTCAAACGGACCGCCAACAATGGCGCCACCCTGGGCTCCGATCGCACAGACACGACCAGCTACGCCGGGCTCTCTTCCCTGATCTGGTCGGTCGCGGACCTTCTCCGTGGCGACTACAAGCCGTCCGAATACGGCCGCGTCATCCTGCCCTTTACGGTGCTGCGGCGCCTGGACTGCGTGCTCGCGCCAACAAAGGCGCAGGTGCTGGCCGAAAAGGCCGCGCGCGAGGCCCAAGGCCTGAACCCCGAGCCGTTCCTCACCCGCATCACCGGCGTTCCCTTCGCCAATACCTCGCCCTTGGACCTGCGCCGCATCATGGGCGACCAGGACAATATCGGCCCCAATCTCACCGCCTACGTGCTGGGCTTCTCGGCCCCGGTCCGGGATATTTTTGACCGCTTCCGCTTTGCCGAGCAGACGGACCGGCTGCGCAAGGCGGGGTTGCTCTATCAGGTCACCGAACGCTTCGCAGCGGTCGACCTCAGCCCGGCCACCGTCCTCAACCACGACATGGGCCTCGCCTTCGAGGAGCTGATCCGCAAATTCGCGGAAATCAGCAATGAGACCGCGGGCGAGCATTTCACCCCGCGCGACGTCATCAAGCTGATGGTGAACCTGCTGTTCATCGAGGATGGCGACATCCTCACCCCCGGCACCCCAGCCGTTCGCACCATCTACGATCCGACCGCGGGCACCGGCGGCATGCTGTCCGTCGCGGGCGAGCACCTGCTGGCCCACAACCCCGCCGCGCGCCTAACCATGTACGGCCAGGAACTGAACGATGAGAGCTACGCCATCTGCAAGGCGGACATGCTCATCAAGGGGCAAGACGTACGCAACGTCATCCCCGGAAACACCCTCTCGGAGGATGGCCACGGCGCGCAGAAGTTCGACTATATGCTGTCCAACCCGCCCTTCGGGGTGGAATGGAAGAAGGTCGAGAAGGAGGTCCGCCGCGAGCATGAGCAGATCGGCCATGCCGGCCGCTTTGGCCCGGGCCTGCCGCGCATCTCGGACGGGTCCCTGCTGTTCTTGTTACATCTCCTCTCGAAGATGCGCCCCGCCCAGGATGGCGGCAGCCGCATCGGCATCGTGCTCAATGGCTCGCCGCTCTTCACGGGCGGGGCCGGCTCCGGCGAAAGCGAAATCCGCCGCCATGTCCTGGAGAATGACCTGGTGGAGGCGATCATCGCGCTTCCCACGGACATGTTCTTCAACACGGGCATCGCCACCTATGTCTGGATCCTCTCCAACCGCAAGCCGGCCCATCGCCACGGCCTGGTGCAGCTGATCGACGCCTCGGCGCTCTGGCAGAAGATGCGCAAGAGCCTCGGCAGCAAGCGGAAGGAGATGGCGGAGGCCGACATCGCCGCCGTCACCCGGTTATTCGGCGATGGGGTGGAGGCGCAGCTTGCGACCATCACCACGACCGATGGCCGGACCAGCCGGAGCGTGGTCCGGGATGGCGAAGCGCCGCCTGTCGCGCCGGACGGCGCCAGCCTGAAGCTCACGCCCCTTTCGCGCCTGTTCCGCACCGAGGCCTTCGGCTACCGCAGCATCACGGTCGAACGGCCGCTGCGCGATGCGGCGGGCAACCCCCTGCTTGGCCAGAAAGGCAAGGCGAAGGGCAAGCCACAGCCCGACCCGGCGCTGCGCGACACCGAGAATGT
>CAITYE010000497.1 GCA_903896535.1 uncultured Paracraurococcus sp. | reverse complement strand
TGCTTATTTCACGAATATTTCTGCTGATTACAATAGCGGGACGGTCAATTTCTACAGCCCCCTTAACGGCAATGGCGGCGTCGGCTGGTTCGCCCTCGATGTTCCCATCGCAATTAATCGGGCAGAAGTACCGGAGCCGATAAGCGCGGCACTCCTCGGCGCCGGCCTGCTCGGCCTCGGCATGGCCCGCCGGCGCCGCGCGGTGCGGCACTCGGCGCTCCCGCGAGCCTGACCCGGCCTGCCCCTGGACATCCCTGTTGACCCCCCCCGGCGCCAAGGCGCCAGGGGGGTCCGGCCCGTTCCCGATGAACGGACATCAACACCGGAGAGAGCCTATGACCGCCCGCCACACACCGAAAACTCGCCGCGTTACAGAAGTTGCCCGGCCCACGCACCGCCGCGCAACCCAGACATCCAAAATTACCAAAAAGTTCCTCCTCCTTGCCGCGACCGCCGGCGTCAGCCTGGCTGTCGTCAGCGCGCCGCTGAACGCAGCGACGATTACGTTCGGATCGAATTTTTTCATCAACAATAATGGCGTAGCAGCCGATAGCCTGGCTCAGATCATCCCAGGAAGGGAAGTCTTTGGCGCTTACGTCAGTTCGACTTATCTCAACAACGGTCGGAACGGATGTGTAGATCCAGCGCCTTGCGGCGTGACCTTGTCCTTTACCGGGGAGAACCGCACCCTGACCTTCCAGCCTATTCAACCCTCGTCGTTTTCCGATGGCGGGACCTTCCTCGGTGCGACGGTCGACACCGGTATAGCTGCCTATAATAAAATCCTGGCTGGAGGCTGGCAGGGAGCGAGTGGTCGGTACGACTTCGATTATAGCGTCACGGGCCTAACCGCAGGTCGGGACTATCACATCCAAATCTGGTCGAGCTCCGAGGGCACCCAAATCAACGGCACCAGCTTTACCGGGTCAGCCAGCGCTATCCCTTGGGCGGCGGTCGGGACCTTCACCGCTGATGCTCCAACCCTGAAGCTGAATTTTTTTGCGGGTAGGCCGGCGATGGATGCGGTGCTCGTTACCGAAATCCCCGAACCGGCCACGATCGGGCTCCTCGGCGCCGGCCTACTTGCCCTCGGCATGGTGCGCCGCCGCCGCACGGCGCGGCGGGAAGAGATAGTCGCACTCCTCGAAGACTGAGCTGGCGCCGCCCGCGGGCGGCGCCCCCCCTTGTCCCCCAACCCACCCCCGCGCCGCGGGGGTGCGAGCAATCGTGGGACGGTGTTCGAGGTGGTGAAGGGCTCCGGCACGATCACGACGCTGGCGATTTTCGATGGCTACAATGGCTCCAAACCGACTCCGTATTCGTCCCTGATCGCGGATGCCAACGGCAATCTCTACGGCACGGCCTTGCGTGGCGGGGCAGCAGGCTACGATGCCGGCATGGGAACGGTGTTCCAAGTCACCGGCAGTGGCTTCGTGGTCACCGGCAGTGGCTTCGTGACGGAGGTTCCCGCCCCGGCCGGCTTGGGGCTGTTCGGCATGGGCCTCGCCGCCCTCGGCATGGCCCGCCGCCGCCGCGCGGTCCGCTGAAAAGCCGCGGTGGCGCTGCTCGAAGCCTGAGCGGCGCCACCGTGCCCCACACCGCAGCCCCGTTCGGCCAGAACCCCCGAACGGCGCTCGCCCGCCTACTCCGCCGCCGCTGCCGCCGTCGCCGGCGTGGCCGGGCCCCAGCTTTGCAGCACCGGCAGCACTTCCTTGGCGAATAGCCGCAGCCCGCGCTCGGCCACCTCCATCGGCGTGCCGCCGAAGCGGAAGGCGATATTCGCCTCGAACGTGCCCAGCAGCTTCCGCCGCGCTTCCATGCCGCGCAGGATCTTGTCCGGCGACCCCCAGCTGGCGGCCTGCATGAAGCCCTTCACCGCGCCGGCGATGCCATCGCCGGATTTGCGGGCCAGGTCGGCCTTCTGCT
>CAITYE010000496.1 GCA_903896535.1 uncultured Paracraurococcus sp. | reverse complement strand
GCGGCTGTTCGCTGGCGCCAAGGAGGTGCTGACGCTTGATGCCTACAGCGACAAACTGGGCATCCCGGATTTCGACAAGGCGGTCGATTTCGGCTGGTTCTACTTCCTGACCAAGCCCTTCTTCTACGCGCTCGACTGGCTGTATGGCCTGGTCGGCAATTTCGGCGTCGCCATCCTGCTGTTCACGCTGGTGCTGAAGGCGGCCTTCTTCCCGCTGGCCAACAAGGCCTACCATTCCATGGCGCGGATGAAGATCCTCGGTCCGAAAATGACCGAGATCCGGGACCGCTACAAGGAAGACCCGACCAAGATGCAGGCCGAGATGATGGCCCTGTACAAGACCGAGAAGATCAACCCGGCTTCCGGCTGCCTGCCCATCCTGTTGCAGATCCCGGTCTTCTTCGCGCTTTATAAGGTGCTGTTCGTCACCATCGAAATGCGCCACGCGCCCTTCTTCGGCTGGATCAAGGATCTCTCGGCGCCCGATCCGTCGAACCTGTTCAACCTGTTCGGTCTGATCCCGATCGATCCGGCGGCCTGGTCCAGCTATCTGCACATGCCGGCCTGGGCGCTGATCATGGGCGCGACCATGTTCTTCCAGCAGAAGCTGAACCCGGCCCCGCCCGACCCCATCCAGGCCAAGGTCTTCCAGTGGATGCCGATCATCTTCACCTTCATGCTGGCCAGCTTCCCGGCCGGGTTGGTGATCTACTGGTCGTGGAACAACCTGCTGTCGATGGCGCAGCAATGGTACATCCTGAAGAAGGACGCCGCCGCCCGCCCGGCGGGCGCGGCGGCGGCGGGCCCGGGCGGGAAGGGGTGACCGCCGCCTCGCTGCCCGAAGCGCGCGACGCCGTCGAACGGGCGGCGCTGATCGAGGCCGGGCGCAAGCTCTTTGCCCGGCCCTGCACCTTCTTCTACGCCGCCCAGAAGATCGACCAGCTGCCGCCGCCGCGCGGGCCGGAGATCGCGCTCTGCGGCCGGTCCAACGTCGGCAAGTCGAGCCTGGTGAATGCGCTGACCGGGCAGAACGCGCTGGCCCGCGTCTCCCACACCCCTGGGCGGACCCGCCAGCTCAACTTCTTCGACCTGGGCGAGGGGCGGCTGACGCTGGTGGATATGCCCGGCTATGGCTATGCCCAGGCGTCGAAAAGCCTGAAGGCGGATTGGCAGGGGCTGATGTTCGACTATCTGCGCGGCCGCCCCACCCTGCGGCGCGTGCTGCTGCTGCTGGATGCGCGGATCGAGACCAAGACCGCCGACCTCACCGCCATGGAATTGCTGAACGAGGCCGCCGTCGCCTTCCAGATCGTGCTGACCAAGGCCGACGACGCCAAGCCCTGGTGGCTGGAACAGAAGCGGCGGGAGGCCGAGCAATTGGCGCGCGAACACACCGCCGGGCATCCGCTGGTGGTGGTGACCAGCGCCGAGACCGGCCTCGGCGTGCCCGAGTTGCGGGCCGAGTTGACCGCGCTGGCTGCGCCGGCGTGATTTCCAAGCACCGCGATCTATCCTAAACCGGCCGCCGGGCCACGGAGAGAGCCGTTCGATGACCGCCGATACCAATGAGCAGATGGAAATCCTCGCTGGCGCCCTGCCCTTCCTGAAGCGCTACGATGACCGGATCGTGGTGGTGAAATACGGCGGCCACGCCATGGGCGAGGAAGAAACCGCGCTGCGCTTCGGGCGCGACATCGCGCTGCTGGAACAGGTGGGCGTCACCCCGGTGGTGGTGCATGGCGGCGGGCCGCAGATCAATGCCATGCTCAAGCGGCTGAACGTGCAATCCACCTTCGTGCAGGGGCTGCGCGTGACCGATCAGGCCATGCTCGACGTGGTTGAAATGGTCCTGGCCGGTCCGGTCAATAAGCAGGTGGCGGAGGCGATCACCCGCGCCGGTGCCATGGCGGTTGGTATCTCGGGCAAGGATGGCGGGCTAATCCGCGCCCGCAAGGTCACTCGCATGGTGCGCGACCCGGATTCCCTGACCGAGCAGGCGCTTGACCTGGGCTTCGTGGGAGAGCCGGAGGCGGTCGATACCCGCCTGCTCAAGCTGCTGATGGGCGCCGATATCATCCCCGTGGTGGCGCCGGTGGGCGCTGATGGCCAGGGGCAGACCTATAACATCAACGCCGATACCGTCGCCGGCGCCATCGCCGGTGCGCTGGGCGCGGAGCGGCTGCTGATGCTGACCGACGTGGCCGGCGTGAAGGGCCCGGACGGCGCGCTGATCGCCGAGATGTCGGTGGCCGAGGTCAAGGCCGGCATCACCGCCGGCTGGATTTCCGCCGGCATGATCCCGAAGGTCGAGACCTGCATCTACGCCATCGAGCAAGGGGTGAAGGGCGCGGTCATCCTGGATGGCCGCGTGTCACATGCCGTGCTGCGCGAACTCCTCACGGATGGCGGCGCCGGCACGCTGATCCGGCCGTAAGACCCGCCGGCCAAGACCCATCCGGATGGGCGGGGCGCGTTGACAGGGCGGCATCCCGCTCGGCATGGTCCCCGCCCCTCGTCAACCGGAGCCGACCCATGGACCTCGCCGCCTTGAAGCCCCGCATCGAGGCGCTCTGGGAGCGTCGCGACACCCTTTCCTCGGCCACCGGCGGCGAGGATCGCCGCGCGGTGGAGACCGCGCTCGAAGCGCTTGATGACGGCAAGGCCCGGGTCGCCGAGCCGACCGGCCAGGGCGGCTGGCAGGTCAATCAATGGCTGAAGCAGGCGGTGCTGCTGTCCTTCCGCCTGACCGATTCCCAACCGATGGATACGGCGGCCGGGGCCTATGACAAGGTGGCGCTGAAATTCGCCGATTGGGGCCCCAATCGCTTCAAGGAAGCCGGGTTTCGCGCGGTGCCCGGCGCTGTCGTGCGGAAATCCGCCTACATCGCCCCGGGCGCGGTGCTGATGCCCTCCTTCGTCAATGTCGGCGCCTGGGTGGGCCGCAACACCATGGTCGATACCTGGGCGACCGTGGGATCTTGCGCGCAGATCGGCGCCAATGTGCATATCTCGGGCGGCGTCGGCATCGGCGGGGTGCTGGAGCCATTGCAGGCCAACCCCGTGATCATCGAGGATGACTGCTTCATCGGGGCCCGCTCCGAAGTCGCCGAAGGCGTCATCGTCGAACAGGGCGCGGTGCTGTCCATGGGCGTCTTCATCGGCGCCTCCACCAAGATCATCGACCGCGCGACGGGCGAGATCTTCATGGGCCGCGTGCCGGCCTATTCGGTGGTGGTGCCCGGCAGCCTGCCCGGCAAGCCGCTGCCCGATGGCACGCCGGGCCCGTCGCTGTACTGCGCGGTGATCGTCAAGCGGGTGGACGCGCAGACCCGCGCCAAGACCAGCATCAACGAGCTGCTGCGCGATTAGCATGGCGGGCAACCAGCCGACCGACCCGTTGCCGCTGGCCCAGGCGCTGATCCGCTGCCCCAGCGTGACGCCGGCCGATGCCGGCGCGCTTGGCGTGCTGGAAGCGGCGCTGGCCCCGCTCGGCTTCACCTGCCACCGGGTGACCTTCGGCACCACGCCCAACCTGTTTGCCCGGCGCGGCAGCGGCGGGCCACATTTCTGCTACGCCGGGCATACCGATGTGGTGCCGACCGGCCCGGTGGAGGCCTGGGCGGACGACCCCTTCGGCGCCGTCGTGAAGGATGGCGTGCTGTTCGGCCGCGGCGCCTGCGACATGAAGGGCGGCATCGCCGCTTTCATCGCCGGGATGACCGACTACCTCGCGGCCAATCCCGCCGCACCCGGCAGCATTTCCCTGCTGATCACCGGCGATGAGGAGGGGCCGGCCAAGGACGGCACGGTGAAGGTGCTGGAATGGCTGGCCGCGCGCGGCGAGATCCCGGATTGCGCCCTGGTCGGGGAGCCGACCTCGCGCGTGCAGCTTGGCGACCTGATCAAGGTCGGCCGCCGTGGGTCCATGACGGCGTACATCACCCTGTTCGGCACCCAGGGCCACAGCGCCTATCCGCAGCGCGCCGACAACCCGATCCATCGGCTGGTCCGCGTGCTGCACCGCCTGACCGCCCAGCCGATCGACGCGGGCTCGGAGTTCTTCGAACCCACCACGCTCCAGGTGACCGGCTTTGATGTCGGCAATGCTGCGAACAACGTCATCCCCGGGGACGCCCGGGCCATGCTGAACATCCGCTTCAACGACCTGCACAGCAGCGCCTCATTGACCGAGATGCTGCACGCCGCGCTACGGGCGGAAGACGCGCGCTACGAGATGCGCATCGACTGTTCGGGTGAGAGCTTCCTGACCAAGCCCGGCGCCTTCGTCGATGCGCTGAAGACGGCGGTCGAGCGCAGCACCGGCCAGGCGCCCGCGCTCGATACCGGCGGCGGGACCTCGGATGCCCGCTTCCTGGCCCGCTATTGCCCGGTGGCCGAACTCGGCGCGGTGGGCAGCACCATGCACAAGACCAACGAGGCGGTGCCGGTCGCCGAGCTGCGCGCGCTGGCTGGCCTGTATCGCGCGGTGCTGGACGAGGTCTTCCGCTGAGCGGCAGCCCCGGCCCCGCGACCCCGGGTGCGCGCCTCGCCCAGGGGCTGGGCGGCGCCTGGCTGCTGGCGCGCGGGCAGGTGGCGGGGCTTGGCCGGATCGGTGACGATCCGGCGACGGTCCGGCACAGTTTCTGGGCGGCGGCGATCTGCCTGCCGATCTTCCTCGCGCTCCGGCTGCTGGCCTGGCGGCTGGAGGGCGCGCCCGCCGCCGGTCCGGTGGCGGGGCTGCTCGCGGAGGGCCTTGGCTTCGTCATCGCCTGGGCGGGCTTCGCCCTGCTCTCCCATCGCCTTGCCGAGGTCTTCGGGCGGCAGGCCGAATGGCCGGGATTCCTCGCCGCCTGGAACTGGACCAATGTGGTGCAGTACGGGGCCTTGCTCGCGGTCTCCGCACCCGCCGCCTTCGGGCTGCGCGGGCCGCTGTTCGGCGGGCTGAGCCTGGCGGTGCTGGGCTATGCGCTGTGGCTGGAATGGTTCGTGGCGCGCGGCGCGCTGCGGCTGACGCCGGGGCAGGCGGCGATGCTGGTCGGGTTCGACCTGCTGCTCAGCCTGTTCGTGAACGGGCTGGTCGGCGTGCTTTTGGAATAGCTGCCCGGCGCTTGCGGGCACCCATAAAAACCTAATCCAGGCGGATGTTGTTCGCCTTGATGATCGCGCCCCAGGCCACGGTCTCCCGCGCCAGCCAGTCGCGGAAGGGGCCGGCGCCTTCGGCGCGGACTTCGCCGCCGATGGCGGCCAGCCGTTCCTGCACCGCAGGCACCGCCAGCGATGCGCGCAGCGCGGCTTCCAGCTGCGCGACCAGGGCGGGCGGGGTGCCGGCGGGGACCAGCACGCCCTGCCAGGTGCCGTTCTCCGGCGCGGGGTAGCGCAGCTCGGTGAAGGTCGGCAGCGCCGGCAGCGCGGCCAGGCGCTTCGGCCCGGTCACCGCAATGCCCCGCAGTTGGCCGCCGGTGACGAAGGGCTGCGTCGCGGTCGCGCCGTTGATCACCATCTGCGCCTCCCCGCCCACCGTCGCCGCGACGGCGGCTGAGCCGCCGCGATAGGGCACCATGGTCAGCTCCACCCCCCAATGCTGCGCCAGCAGGAGCGACGTCAGGTGGTTGGCGTTGCCGATGCCGGAATGCGCGATGTTCACCTTGTCCCGGTTCGCCCGGACATAGGCCTCGAAGGCCATGGCGTCAGTCGCCGGCACGGCGGGGTGCACCGCCAGGATGTAGGGCGCGTAGATCAACATCGTCACCGGCACCAGATCGCGGTTGATATCGAATGGCAGTTGACGGAACAGGCTTGGCGCCGTTGTCAGGATGCCGGTGTCGGTCAGCAGCAGGGTGTGCCCATCGGGCGGCGCCTTGGCCACGGCATCGATCGCGATATTGCCGAAGCCGCCGGTGCGGTTTTCCACCACCACGGATTGGCCCAGCCGCTTCGTCAGCTCCGGCGCGAGCAGCCGCGCGACGATGTCGGAGGTGCCGCCGGGCGCGAAGGGCAGGATGAGGCGCAGCGTGTGATCGAAGCCCTGCGCCCGCGCCGCAGCGGGCAGGGCAAGGAGCGGTGCGGCGAACAGGTTGCGGCGGAACATTGCGACCCTCCCGGTCTGCTCGGTCGGCTAGGTCTGTTAAAGCGGGATGCGTTGAGGCGGAAGCGCCGAAGGCGCTGAATCCCGCGACCAACAAGAGTTAGAGCAGGCTATATCCCTTGATCTGGCGCGCCTATTCCCGGGCGGCGGCGAACTCCACGTCGCGGTGCACCTGCACTGACATCAGCAGCCCAAAGCCCAGCATGGTCGTCAGCATCGCCGACCCGCCCCAGGAGATCAGCGGCAGCGGCACGCCGCCCACGGGGATGGAGCCGGTGACCATGCCGATATTGACGAAGACATAGAGGAAGAAATTGGTCCCGAGCCCGATCGCCACCAGCCGGCCGAATTGGTGCCGGCAGCGGAAGGCGATCAGGAAGCAGAACACCACCACCGCCAGCAGCAGGGCGAGCGTCCCCAGCGCGCCGACCAGGCCGAATTCCTCGGCGATCATGGTGAAGATGAAGTCGGTCTGCTTCTCCGGCAGGAAGTTCAGATGGCCCTGGGTGCCCTGCAGAAAGCCCTTGCCCCAGAGCCCGCCGGAGCCAAGCGCGATCTTCGACTGGATGATGTTATAGCCCGCGCCCAGCGGATCACTTTCCGGGTTCAGGAAGATCCGGATGCGCGCCTTCTGGTAATCCCGCAGATGCTCGTAAGCGAGCGGCACGAGAAACCCCGCCCCGCCCAGCACGATGGCGAATTTCCACAGCCGCACGCCAGCGGCCAGGAAGACCGCGCCGCCGATCATCGCCGTGATC
>CAITYE010000495.1 GCA_903896535.1 uncultured Paracraurococcus sp. | reverse complement strand
GTGATCACCGAGAAGCACCGCTTCATCCTGTTTGGCACCTATCCGTACGAGCAGCATTGGCGGCCGGCGCTCTGCATCGTGTTGTTCGTCGCGCTCTATATCGTCTCCGCGATACGGCGGTTCTGGCGCAAGGAACTGGCGCTGGTCTGGATCGCAATGCTGGGGGTGATCGGCGTGCTGATGTGGGGCGGCGTGCTCGGCCTGCCCTATGTGCCGCAGGAACGCTGGGGCGGGCTTGTCATCACCCTGATCCTGGCGACCTTCGGGCTGGCCTTCGCCTTCCCGCTGGCGATCCTGGTCGCGCTGGGGCGGCGTTCGAAGCTGCCGGCGATCAAGGCGCTCTGCGTGCTGTATGTTGAACTGATCCGCGGCGTACCGCTGATCAGCCTGCTGTTCATGGCCAGCGTGATGTTCCCGCTTTTCCTGCCGGAGGGGATGAACATCGACAAGCTGCTGCGGGCGCAGATCGCCATCATCCTGTTCGCCGGCGCTTACCTGGCGGAGGTGGTACGCGGCGGGCTGCAGGCGCTGCCGCGCGGGCAGTATGAGGCGGCCGAGGCGCTGGGGCTTTCCTACTGGCAGAAGACCGGCTTCATCATCCTGCCGCAGGCGCTCCGGCTGGTGATCCCGCCGCTGGTGAACACCTTCATCGGCTTCTTCAAGGACACCTCGTTGGTGCTGATCATCGGCATCTTCGATCTGCTGACCGCCGGCAAGACCGCGATCATCGAGCCGGCCTGGCAGGGTTTCGGAATCGAGGTCTATCTCACGGTCGGCGCGATCTACTTCGTCTTCTGCTTCGCGATGTCGATGTATAGCCAGCGGCTGGAGGCGGAGTTGAACCGTCACCGGCGTAGCTAGGGAGCGTAGCCATGAGCGCAACGACTGAATACCTCGCCTCCGCCGTCCGCGCCGATGCGCCGCCCGCCATCCTGCTGGACAAGGTGAACAAGTGGTTCGGCAGCCTGCATGTGCTACGCGATGTCTCCCTCAACGTCGCGACCGGGGAAAGGGTCGTGGTCTGCGGCCCCTCCGGCAGCGGCAAGTCCACGCTGATCCGCTGCATCAACCGGCTGGAGATACATCAGGAAGGCCGCATCATCGTCAACGGTACCGAACTGAGCGACGATATCCGCGCACTCGACGAGATCCGCCGCGAGGTCGGCATGGTCTTCCAGAGCTTCAACCTGTTTCCCCACCTGACGATCCTCGAGAATTGCACGCTGGCGCCGATCTGGGTCCGCAACATGCCGAAGCAGGAGGCCGAGGCGCTGGCGATGGAATACCTGACCCGAGTGCGCATCCCGGAACAGGCGAAGAAGTATCCGGGACAGCTTTCCGGCGGGCAGCAGCAGCGCGTGGCGATCGCCCGTGCGCTGTGCATGAAGCCAAAGATCATGCTGTTCGACGAGCCGACCTCGGCCCTCGACCCCGAGATGATCAAGGAAGTGCTCGATACCATGATCGGCTTGGCCGAGACGGGGATGACCATGATCTGCGTCACGCATGAGATGGGCTTTGCCCGCACCGTCGCCGACCGGGTGGTGTTCATGGACCAGGGGGAGATCGTCGAGACTGGCGCCCCGACCCAGCTTTTCGAGAATCCGCAAACCGATCGGCTGAAGCTGTTCCTGTCGCAGATCTTACGCGGCCATTAAATGGACCTCGGCAGCGGATCGAACACGGCCCACCTCTGGCCTTGCGTGGGAAATGGGGCAGGACTATGCCTCGCGGCCGTAAGGGTCCCCCCTCCGCCGGCACCTTTCGCGCGGCCGGGTCCCCCCGGGAGCTTCTCGTGAGCACCACCTCTGATCCGCATCCCCACAGCCGCACAGGCTCCGCGGCTGCTCTGCTTGGCGTGCTCGGCATCGTCTATGGCGATATCGGCACCAGCCCGCTCTATGCCTTCAAGGCGGCGCTTGTGCATTTCTCCGAGGGGGGGCTGGAACGCTGGGAGATACTCGGCGTCCTGTCTCTGGTCTTCTGGGCGCTGATCATTGTCGTTACGCTGAAGTATGTGCTGCTGATCATGCGCGCAGACAATAAGGGGGAAGGCGGCATCCTCGCCCTCATGGCGCTGGCCCAGCGTGGCGTCACCGCCCCGCGGGCGCGTTGGCTGGTGGCGCTGATCGGCATCGCCGGCGCCTGCCTCTTCTTTGGCGATGGCATCATTACACCGGCGATCTCCGTCCTCTCGGCGGTCGAGGGGCTGAAGGTGATCTCCCCGGTGTTCGATGCCGCGGTCATTCCGGTCTCCCTGGCTGCTATCCTGCTGCTGTTCATGATGCAGTACCGCGGCACGGAAACCGTCGGCGCTATCTTCGGCCCGGTCATGGCGCTCTGGTTCCTGGTGATTGGCGCCTTTGGGCTCTGGCATATCGTGCAATATCCGGAAGTGCTTTCGGCGCTGCTGCCCACCCATGCCATCGGCTTCTGCCTGCAATATAAGCACGCCGCCTTCATCGCTTTCGGCTCGGTCGTGCTGGCGGTGACGGGGGCGGAGGCACTCTATGCGGATATGGGCCATTTCGGCCGCTGGCCGATCGAGATCATGTGGACAGCCTTCGTGCTGCCGGCGCTCGCTTTGAACTACTTCGGCCAGGGCGCCCTGATTCTCGGCGATCCTGCGGCAATCGAGAACCCCTTCTACCTCCTGGCGCCGGAGGCGCTGCGCCTGCCGCTGGTCATCCTCGCCACCGCGGCGACCGTCATCGCCAGCCAAGCACTCATTTCGGGTGCCTATTCAGTGGCCAGGCAATGCGTCCAGCTCGGCTTCCTGCCGCGGCTCGTGGTCCGCCACACCAGTGGGCATGCCGAGGGGCAAATCTACCTGCCACAGGTGAACCTATTGCTGGCGATCGGTGTGATTGCGCTGGTCCTGGCGTTCAAGAACTCCGAAGCGCTCGCCTCGGCCTATGGCATCGCGGTGACCGGGACCTTCATTTGCACCACGCTGCTGGCCATCGTCGTGTTCCACCGTCAGTTCGGCTGGAGCTGGCCGCTGGTCGCACTCGCCTTCCTGCCGCTGCTGCTGCTCGATTTCGTCTTCTTCTCGGCCAATCTGCTGAAGGTTCCGGAAGGCGGCTGGGTGCCGATCGTGCTCGGCCTGCTGCTGTTCGGCGTAATGAATACCTGGAAGCAGGGCCGCGAGCTGATGTTCAGCCGCTTCCGTCAGGATAGCCTCCCGCTGAAGAGTTTCCTCGCCCGCCTGCCGCAAAGTCGCACCATCCGCGTCCCCGGCATCGCCGTCTTCATGACCGGCCAGGCCGACTATGTGCCACACGCGCTGCTGCACAACCTCAAGCATAACAAGGTCCTGCACGAGCGGGTTCTGTTCGTCACTGTGCTGAACGAGGATATCCCCACGGTCGCTGAGGATCGGCGCATGGAGGTGCAGGAACTGGCACCACAGATCCATCGCGTTATCCTGCGCTATGGCTTCCAGGAGAGCCCGAATATCCCGCGCGACCTCGCCGTGCTGCGTGAACGAGGGATCGAGTTCGACGCTATGCAGGCCAGCTACTTCCTGGGGCGAGAGACGCTGGTCGCCGCTGTCGTGCCGAAGATGTCACGCTGGCGGCAATGGCTTTTCACGATCATGTCACGCAACGCGGTACCGGCGACGGAGTTCTTCCGCATCCCGTCGGACCGCGTCGTCGAACTGGGTGCGCGAGTGGCCATCTGAGCCACAGCTTCGTCATTTCCAGTCCCGGCACGGGGCTGGTAAGGTGGAATTATGCCTCAAATCGAGCTTGTGCTGGCCGGCGGGCCAGGTTTTTCCCAAGGCAGTACCGAGCACCGCTACATGCTGAATGTGGCGCTAACCCCGACGGGCGAGCTGGACCCGGAGGCTTGGCAGGCCGATCCCGCCGTCTGGCCGGCCGAGCGAGTCTGGGCCGGGGATCGCCGCCCGGGC
This sequence comes from uncultured Paracraurococcus sp., assembly GCA_903896535.1. GTDB lineage: Bacteria > Pseudomonadota > Alphaproteobacteria > Acetobacterales > Acetobacteraceae > CAITYE01. The sequence continues at coordinate 9,523 of CAITYE010000495.1, read as the reverse complement.
GATGTGCAATTCGATCCTGATACGGGCTGGTGGATTAGTATCCACCGCACACCTGAGGATGTCGCCGACCCCGAAAGCGCCCCTTTGCAGTCGCCGATCCGGGGCGCCGGCCCCTTCCGCCCCGGCGAATACGTCACGCTGCGCGAACGGGACGGCAAGGAATACGCCTATCGCGTGGTGAGTGTGACCTAGAGCGCGATGCGTTGAGGCGGAATCGCCGAAGGCGCTGAATCACGCGATCCAACACATGCTAGAGCGGGCTGTGTGAACGCATGTGAACGCAGCATGCTCTAAGCGGCCCACCGCAGGCGGGAACCGTATGGCAATCCGCATCGCCGCTTTCACCAAGAACGGCGTCAATCCGAACTACCAGGCGTTCCTGCTGGGCGCCGAGCGCGCCGCAGCGGCGGCCGGCGCCACGCTGACCCGGCATTTTCCCGCACGGCCCGACCATGCCGCCGAACAGGCGGCGCTGCTTGCCACTATCGTCGCCGAACGCCCCTCAGCCATCCTCTTCGCCCCGGCCGACGATGTGGCGCTGGCCGGCCCGGTCGCCACGGCGGCGGCAGCGGGGCTGCCGCTGATCGGCTTCGTCAACCGCATGCCCGGCCCCTTCGTGAGCTTCATCGGTGCCGATGACGTGGCCATGGGACAGCGCATCGCCGAGGTGATGATCGCGGCGCTCGGCGGGCAGGGCGAGGTGGTGCTGATCGAGGGTCCGGACAGCGCGCCAACCAGCCGTGACCGCGGCCGCGGCTTCCGCGCAGCGATCGCCGCCGCCCCCGGTATCAGGCTGCTGGACAGCGCCCCCGGGTGCTACCTGCGCGAACCAGGCGCGGCGGCCATGGCCGGGCTGCTGGCCCGCCATCCCCGGATCGACGGCGTGATCTGCGGCAATGACCTGATGGCGCTGGGCGCGCTGGAGGCCCTGACGGCGGCGGGGCGCCACGCGTTGGTCGTCGGCAATAACGGCACTGCGGACGCGCTGCGCGCGATTGGTGAAGGGCGGCTGCTGGCAAGCATGGGCTTCGACGGATTCCGCATGGGGGCACTGGCCGCCATGGCGGCGCTACGGCATCTGGCCGGCGCGCCGGTGCCGCGGGAGATCCTGCTGCCGGCCCCGGTGATTGATGCCGGGAACTGGCGCGATTTCCTGGCCCCGCCGGAGGCGAGGCCGCTACCGGCCTGGCTGGACGAATAAGCAGGCAACAAAAAATCGGTCCCGCTCACGCGGCGACCGATGGGTTCCCTGGTGGAGCCAGGCGGAATCGAACCGCCGACCTCTTGAATGCCATTCAAGCGGGAAGACCCGTACCGGCCCGCATGGCGTTGCACTGAGCTTCCCAAAGGCCGGTTAAACCTCACATCCTGTGAACTTGGCCCCGGACCAGATTGGACCGGATCGCAACTCCGTGGTTGCATCGTGGTTGCACGCCCTAGTATGCAACCAAGCGGAGGCACCGATGCCGAAGCGCAGCGAAGCGAATATCACCAGCCGGGCGGCCGAGACCTCGGAGCCGGGATTGCTGTGGGATCGGGAGGTGCCGGGCTTCGGCCTTCGCGTCACCCCAGGCGGCGCCCGCACCTGGGTATTCAAGTATCGGGCGATGGACGGTCGCCAGCACTGGCACCGCATCGGCACCTTCCCGGCCCTCGCGGTGGACGAGGCGCGGAAACTGGCCCGCCGACTGCGGACGGAGGTGGACGCAGGCAAAGACCCGTCGAAGGACCGCGAAGCAGATCGGGAGGCCGCGCGGGCGGCGCGCGCTGCTGCGGTGGAGAAGCTGGCCGAGAGCTACGCCAAGGCACTGCCGGGCAGGCCGAGCTTGCGAGGGTCAGGCGCCATCTCCGCAGAGCATGCGGCAGCCGAGGCGGCGGCGGTGCGCAATGCGATCGCCCGCATGAAGCTGGCGGAGCGGCCGGTTGCGGAGATTACAGCCGCCGATGTGCTGGGGCTGCTGCACCTGGAAGCCGCCCGCCCGGCAACCGCGCGGCTGCTGTTCGGGGCCTTCGGCCGGTTCATGGAATGGTGCCGCGACGCCGGGCACCTGACCATCAACCCGTGCGATGCGATCCCCCGCGCGAAGCGGCCGAAGCCTCCGGCGGCGCGGCGCCGCGTGGTCGCGCTGCCCGACCTCGCCCGCCTCTGGATCGCGGCCGATGTGCTGCCGGCCCCGCTTGGCGAGCTGGCGCGGCTGTTGATCGCGCTGCCGGTGCGGCGCGGCGAAGGCGCCCGGCTCGCATGGGAAGACATCGACCTTCGCGCCGGCGTCTGGACCCTGCCCGGCACCATCACCAAGAACGGCGACCCGCATCGCATCGCGCTGCACCCGCTCGCGCGGACGATTCTGCGGCAGCGGCATCGCGCGATGGGCAAGCCGACCAGTGGCCTCGCATTCCCTTCGCCGCGTGCAGACAAGGAGGTTGCGGCCTGGACCGGGATGAAGGCCGAGATGGGCGGGGCGGCCCGCTTCCGCGCCTGGACGTGGCACGACTTCCGCCGATCCTTCGCGTCGATCATGGCCGAGCGCCGCGTTGCCGAGCCCGTGGCGGATGCGGTGTTGAACCATCGGCAGAGCGGCACGCGCGGCGGTGTGCTTGGCGTCTATCAGCACGCGCAGCGCTGGCCCGAGCAGAAAGACGCGCTCGAGAAATGGGGCCGTGCGCTGGCGGAGGCGATCAAGGCCGCCGAGCAGAAGCAGAGCGGAGCAACCGGGCGCCGAGCAGCGGCAGCGACGACCCCCGGCACCCCCTCTGCCCCCTCCCCCGGAAAGGCGAAGCGCAGCCCGAGCGGCCCGAAGTCGCGCGGAGACCATCACCCTTCACGGCGAACCCGCTCAGCCCCAGGGGGCGCGACAACCGGGCACGGCTGACCGATCCGCGCCGGGCGGCTCCCGGCATTTGGCGAGGTGGGCGAGGGCGCTGCAACCGCCCTCGCCCGAGCCCGCCGACCAGGTGGAGTGAACACCATGACCAAGACGAGCCTCCCGACCGATAGCGCCGAGGCGGCGCGCTGTCTCGATCATCTGCGGCGTCTCGACCTCGCGCCCGACCAGGTGGCCGAGCGGGTGGCGGCACTGCGGCCAGCGATAGAAGCTGGCGACGGTGCGACGATGCTCGCAGCACTCGACCAAGCGCGGGCATGGTGGGACGCCTACGGCGAGGCGTGCCGCATCATGGGCGAGGGTAAGACGGCCGATCACCTGACGGACGGGTGGTGCGACCTTATGGAGATGGTCGCGCGCGCGCCAGCGAGCAGCCTGCCGGCCTTGCGGGCGAAGGCGTACCTTAGCCGCTGGAAAGCCGAAGAAGATCACGGCATGGCGGTGTGGGACGGGGCGCTTGCGCGCACGCTTGATGACGGGCTGGCCGCGCTGACGCAGGCGCCGACGAGGCAAGGGCAGAAAGAGCCACGCGACCTTGCAGCGCTTGCCGGCGAAGCAAGCTTAATCGCGCGATGGCTCGCGCAGTGGCAGAGCGCGTGGCCCCGCGAACGCGGCGGCTTCCCGGAAGAGCTGCACATGATGGCGGACGGTGCGCAGTCGCTGGCCGAAGCGCTGGCCGGCTTCGCTGTTGCGCAGGGGCAGCACCATGGATGAAACCTCACCCGGCAAGGCGGAGCCGCTGCTTGTCACGCGTGGGGCGGTTGCCGGCGCACTTCTGCATGATATCCAACGAATGCGCGCACATGCCTCCCATCCGAGCGCGCTGCACCAATCGCCCGAGCAACTGGTAACCTTCTTCGGCCGCAGCTTGGAGGTAATCGAGCGAGCTGCGGAGGCTTTGGCACTGACGCTCGCGGACAGCATCAAGTTACGCGAGCGCGGTGCTGGCGACACGCGGAGCGAATCGGTCGAAGGCGAGCAACGGGAAGAAGCCGCACGCAGCGAAAGCCCCGAGGCAGACGCGGCGGCGCAGAGCGAGGCCGGGCAGGGGGCGGCGCAAGCGGCACCACTCACCTTCGGAGCGCTGGCCCGCGCGGTGGAGGTGCTGACGCGCGACGTACAGACGCGCATCTGGCCCGAGCAGGAAGCGGGCGAGCTGCGCAGCACGGTGGTTGAGGCGGTGAGCATCGTGCAGGCCGCGACGAAGGAGTTGCTTCGCTTCTTACTCGCGCAGTGCGAAGCCACGAGCAAGCGCGGGCGCATCGTGTTGGATGAACGCCGCCGGCCGGCACGGGAGCCGGCGGGGCTGCATGTCGCCTGCATCGCGGTGCAAGGTGCCCTCGCGCTGACCGAAGCCTTCGCGGATATGCGCGAGGCGGAAGCCGGCGAACCTCTGGCCCGCATCATGAGCAGCCTAGGCGATGTGCAGCGGGGCATCATGGCGCCGCTGTTCCACCCCGCGCGCAAGCACGCGGCGACGAGGCAGACTGACGCCGCTATTCTGATCGGCCTCGCCGCAAGCGCGATGGATGCGCGACAGAAGGCAGGGGTGAAGCGGAGAGACGCTTCGCTGCGAATAGCTGGCCTGTTCGCTGGCGTGTCGCGCAACGCGGGCAAAACTGAGCCTGGGGTGACAGAGAAGACTGTCGCCTATTGGCGCGATCTGGCGAAGCAAGGCGAGCTGACGCCGCCCGAAGCGCAAGGGCGTTGGCAGACCTATCGAGCTATCAGTGAGGAGCCGCCTCCGAACGAGACTGAGGCGGCTCGCCGGGAGCGCTTTGAGAAGATCGCCCGAGAGTACGAGCGGGCTATCAATCGGATCCTCAAATCCCATGGACCGGACTTCGTGCTGACGGGGCGCGCTTCCCAGGAAGCGCAGCCGCAAGGCGGCGCAAAGGCTACCGGGATTCGAGAAGCAAGGCTGGAACACTCGAATCCCACCCGTGGCTGACTGAGCCTCGCCGGATTGCCCGGCGCCGCATGGGGCGATCACCCCGGCGATTGGTCAGACATGGAGCCAGACCTTGAGCGAACCCGCTTCCCAGCCGGCAGGGCGCCGGCTGCGAACGCCGGAGGCTGCGGAATATCTCGGCCTTTCGGTGTCCACCCTGGAAAAGATGCGGTCGGGCGGTGGTGGACCGTCCTTCCTCGCCATGGGGCGCGCCGTCTCCTACGCGGTGGCGGACCTGGACGCATGGGCCGCCGCGCGCACCGTCCGGAACACCAGCGAAGCCCGCATGCGCCTTCCTCGCCGCCTGACGCCACGCGCCACCAGCGCTGGCCAAGGGGGCGCACGATGACCGGCCTACCCGATGCGGACTGGCTTGGCCGGCGAGACCTTGAATGGTTCCTCGGCATGCCGTTCTCGCGGGCTGCCATGCTGCCGCACAGCGTAGCGGGCGCGCGGCAGCTCCTTCGCACCCATGGCCTGGCCCTGTGCCAGTTGCAGGGAGCGAAGTCGCGCGAAGCCGCCAAGCTGATACGCGACCTCGATTTCAAGCTTGGCCCAGTGGAAGACGCTTGGCGGCTTCTGGCTGACGGTGCGGCCGGCGGGAACCGCGAGGCATGGGCTACAGGACGCGCGGAAAGTGCGCGGGTGCAGCTCGCCTCCATCCTTGAGCTGCCCGATACCCGGTGCTTCCACGGCGCGCGGCCGGATGCGCACGGCTTCCCGTACTACCCCGCGTATCCCGTTCTGGTGACGAGCAGGAAGCGCACGCCCGAAGGTGGCGAAGGCGGAGCCCCGCCCCAAGGTGCCGCATGAGCCCGGCGCCGATCCGCGCGGGCGACCTGTCCGCGATGCTCGCCACGAACGTTCCAGCGCTCGCCGGGCATCTCCTACCGGCGGGGCACCGCGACGGCGGGCATTGGCGCTGCGGCGGAGTGGACGGCTCGCCCGGTCAATCTCTGGCGCTGCACCTTCACGGCGACAAGGCCGGTGTCTGGCACGACTTCGCCACGGGCGAGAGCGGCGATGCGCTGGACCTTGTGGCGGCCGTGCTGTGCCGAGGCGACACCCGCGCCGCGATGGATTGGGCGCGGCGCTGGCTCGGCGTGGAGAAGGGCAGCGTCCCGCCTCCCAGGAAGCCGCCTGAGGCGCCGCAGCGCGAGCCAAGGGACGACGACGCCGAGCGGCGGCGCTGGGCGCTCGCGCTGTTCCTGGAAGGGCAGGAGGGCATCTTGCACACACCCGCCGCCTACTACCTCGCGGCGCGCGGGATCGCGCTGGCCGAGCTGGCGCGCCAGCCTCGCGCGCTGCGGTTTCATCCGCTGTGCCGCTGCACTGAGGCGAAGCGACCGCTTCCGGCAATGCTGGCCGCGATCACAGACGGCGCCGGCCAGCACATCGGTACGCATCGCACCTGGCTAGCGCGGGATCGCGCCGGCACATGGGGCAAGGCGCCGCTGCAAGACGCAAAGAAAACCCTTGGACCCTACGCGGGCGGCTTCATCCCGCTATGGCGCGGCGCCTCGGGTAAACCGCTGCGGCAAGCGCCGGCCGGTGAGGTGGTCGCCATCGCCGAGGGCATCGAAACCGCGCTGTCGGTCGCCATCGCCTGCCCCGAGCTGCGGGTTATTGCGGCTGTCGCGCTGCCGAACATGGCGCGGCTTGTCCTCCCGCCGAGCGTGGGGCGCGTGATCCTCTGCGCCGACAATGACGACGACAATCCGAAGGCCGGTGCCCTTCTCGGCCGAGCTGCTGACCGATTCGCAGCCGAAGGACGGGATGTGCGGATTGCCCGCCCGCCAACTGGCAAAGACTTCAACGACACCTTGCGCGCGGAGCCTGAGGCATGAGCGGCGGGCAGAACGGCGCGAACGGTGGCGCCCGGCCACCAGGCGCAGCGAAGGGCGGGCGCGAGGCGATCCGCGCCGCAGTAGAAGCGGCCGCGCCGGTTGTCGGAACCTCCTTCGAGATGCCGCACGGCTTCGAGATGCGCGCCGATGGTCTCTGGCGCGTGCCGGCGAGCGACAAGGATATGCCCTTCCGCATCTGCGGCACGTTCGAGGTTGCGGCGGAGAGCCGCCCCGAGAACGGCGACGATTGGGGCCTGCTTCTGCGGTGGCAGGATCGGGATGGCACCGTGCATGACTGGATCATGCCGCGCCGACTACTCGCCGGAGAGGGCGTGGCGGTGCGCGAGCGGCTGACCGCTTGCGGCTTGTTCGTGAGTGCCCAGCAAGGCGCACGGCTCGCGCTGGTACAGTTTCTTGCCACGGTGCGGGCGCAAGCGCGGGTGCGCACGGTGCCCCGCACCGGCTGGTTTCGGCCGACTGGCGGCGCTGCTGTCTTTGTGCTGCCCGAGCGCACCATCGGCCCGGCGACTGGCGAAATCGTCAGGCTCGACATGGACCCGAAGCCGACGATTTACGGCGCGCGCGGCGACGTAGAGGGCTGGCGCGACCAGGTGGGCGCAGTCTGCATCGGCAATACCCGCCTCGCCTTCGGGGCATCCTGCGGCTTCGCTGCGCCGCTCCTGTTTCTGGCCGGCGATGAAGGCGGCGGGATCAATCTTCGCGGCGAGAGCAGCAAGGGCAAGACGACCATCATCGACGCGGCAGCGAGTGTGTGGGGGCCGCCGAGCAAGACCGGCGCGGACGCTTTCGTGCGGCCTTGGCGGGCGACGAGCAACGGCCTGGAAGGCGTCGCAGTGGCGCATAATCACGTGCTGTTGCCCATGGATGAGATGGGCCAGGCCGATCCGAAGGAGCTTGGCGAAACCCTCTACATGCTGGCGAACGGCAGCGGGAAAGAGCGAGCCCGCGCGGGTGGTGGCAATCGACGCAACACGACCTGGACCACGCTTGTCCTGTCGAGCAGCGAGGAAAGCGCGGCGAGCCTCGCATCGCAGGCCGGCAAGCGGATAAAGGCCGGGCAGGAGGTGCGCTTGCTCGATGTGCCGGCGGTTGTGCCCGGTGGGTTCGGTTGCTTTGACGAGCTGCACGGCGAGGCCGATGGGGGCGCCTTCGCGCATCGGGTGCGCCGCGGTGTGGTCGCCCAGCACGGTACGGCCGGGATCGCGTTCCTCGAGTTTCTTGCGCGAGAGCTGGCGCGCGATCCCGACTTTGCCAGGACAGTTGTCGAGGGCATGGCGACGTGGATCGCGGCGCGGGTGCCGAAGCTGGCGGACGGCCAGGTGCAGCGCGCGGCGCGGCGGTTGGCGCTGGTCGCGGTGGCCGGCGAGCTGGCGACGGTTGCCGGCATCACCGGCTGGCCCACGGGCGAGGCCGAGCGGGCGGCGGCGGCGGTGTTCGGCGATTGGCTGGCCGAGCGCGGCGGGATCGGCAGCCGTGAAGACCATCACCTGTTCTCGGCACTGCGGCGCTTCATCGGCATGCACGGCTCCGCCCGGTTCGAGACCGTGAAGGAGCCGACCGAAGACGCCGACGGCGCGCAGGCCGAGCCGCCATTGGCCGAGGGCGTGCGGATCATGCAGCGCGCCGGCTGGCGCTGGCAGGAGACGAACGACCAGGGCGAACGCCGATGGGTGCATGGGCTTCTGCCGGAAGTGTTCACGGCCGAGATTGCCGGCCCCCTCGGGCTTGAGGATCGGGAGGCACGGGCGCGGCTTGGCAAGGCTGGCTTGATCCGGGGGCAGCCCGACAAGGACGGGATGCGCTGGACGATCCGGCCCCGCTCGATCCCGGGCGCCGGGCGCCCGCGCCTTGTGGTGGTCGAGCCGGCGGCAATCGAGGGCGAGGGGGATTGAGCGGCCGGGGCGGCGCGGCGGCGGGCGACCGTGGCCGCGTGGGGCGGGGCGGGGTTCTATTCGCGCGCCATCCGGCCTCAGACCAAGCGCAGGGAGGCGCGCAAAAGACAAGATGACCGGGACACCGGGACAGTTCATCTCATGTTCTATCTAAACCATAGGTATTCCCTGGCTTTCCGCTGTCCCGGTGGTGCTGTCCCGGTGTTTTTCGAGACCGGGACACCGGGACGCATATGCGCAGGCATCGACTGGCGCCGGCCTGATTGTGCGGCAGAGAATATTCACATACCGGGTGTGAGGCGCCGCCGATGCTGTCCCGGTCGAGAGGCACCGGGACAGGGCACCCGCCTGGACCGGGACAGCGCAGACCGGCCTTAGAGCTGGGTTTGCGCGAGGCTGTCCCGGTGTCCCGGTTGTCCCGGTCAAAACCCAAGGGAGGGGAGCGACGCGAGGCGGCGAGCGGCGCTGATCGGCCGGAAAGTCACGGATGAAGGGTCTTTTCCCGGGTAACGGGCACCCGTGGCGGGTGTGACGGCCGGAACCACTGACCCGAGAGGGCGACAGAGGATAATCCTATTTCCGGCGCTGAGGTGGCCGAGCTGCCCGGCCTCGGGACGGGCGCCGAGCTGGCAGAGCCGCCCGACCGGGTGGCGGAACTGCCGGCCCTCGGGATGGGCGCCGAGCTGGCGGAGCTGCACGACCAGGTGGCCGCGCTGCCGGCCTCGGGATCGGAGCCGAGCTGGCAGAGCTGCACGACCGGGTGGCGGAGCTGCCGGCCCTCGGGATCGGCGCCGAGCTGGCGGAGCTGCACGACCAGGTGGCCGCGCCTTCCCGGCCTCGATGCCGGCGCCGAGCTGGCAGAGCCGCCCGACCGGGTGGCGGAACTGCCGGCCCTCGGGATGGGCGCCGAGCTGGCGGAGCTGCACG
>CAITYE010000494.1 GCA_903896535.1 uncultured Paracraurococcus sp. | reverse complement strand
TCTTCGCAGAGGGATTCGGTCACCCTCACGGTGATCCATGCCAGAAAGTGCGGTACGAGCATCAATCGGGCCACCGTCGCTTAGGCTGACTGTGTCACAAGAATTCATATCGACTCATTTGCTGATAACGCTGGCTCCGCGGCAGTGTTCGAGCGAGGGTCCCGGCGATGGCGACACGGTAAGCGTCAGCCCGTCGCCACGGTCGGTTTCTTGGGTTTAAAATTCCAGGGCAGAAGTTCGTTGATGCGCTCTGTGGTGTGGCCGCGGCAGAGGCGGTCGATGACGGCGGCGATATAGGCTTCCGGATCGGGGCCGTTGAGCTTGGCGGTCTCGGCGACGGTGTAGATGATCGCCGCGCGTTCGCCGCCGGTGTCGAAGCCGAGGAACAGAAAGTTCTTCCTCGTCAGGGCGATCCCTCTCAGCTGGCCGCTCGGCCAGGTTGTTGTGTGTGCCGTGTGAAGGTGCACTGCTCTCCCTGGTGGAAACCCAGGCAGGCAAACTCTCGCTCCAGCCGGAAGCACTCGGGGCGGATCAGGTGGCGACGAATGGTCTGAAGCACTTCGAGAAAAGGTCCCTTATGGGACAAGGTTTGCCGCAGAGATGTCCTACAGGAAGCCTATCGCCGCTGCCGCGCCATGAACCGCCCCAGGTTTGTCGGAGTCTCCAACTCCTGAGAGGCTGGAGCGATGCCGAGCAAGACGACGAACAAGTTCTCACCTGGGCACCCAGCACCCACTGGCGGTGTACGACGCCCTGCTGGCGCTGCCGCGGCCGGAGGGCGTGGCATGAGCGAGTTGCAGCATGCCCGGATCGCCGAGTTGTGCGGCGAGTTGCGCCTGGGCGCGGTGCCGGACCTCTACGGCGTCACGGCACAAGCCGCGGCGGCGCGTGACGCAAGCTTCAGCGACTTCCTCGAGGACACCCAGCGCGCCGAACGCGAGGTACGCCGCAGCCGGGCCCGCGAGATGCTGGCGCGCACCGCGGGGTTCCCGGCGATCAAGACGCTGGACGGCTACGACTTCGGCTTCGCCACTGGCGCGCCGCGCCAGCAGATCCAGGAACTCGCCAGCCTTGCCTTCATCGAGCGGACCGAGAAGGTGGTGCTGTTGGGGCCATCGGGCGTCGGCAAGACCCATTTGGCGATCGCGCTGGGCTACCTGGCGACTCAGCGTGGCTGGCGGGTGCGCTTCAAGGACAAGAGGCGCGCCGGCGTGGTCGCCAAGCCGAAGGAGGCACGCTGAACAGCGCCGCCCGGGGTGGGGCTCGCCCCACCCCAGGCGAACAGCGGATGGGTCAGGTTTCAATCGGCGCTCAGCGCTAAACTGGGTCAGATTTCGGCCGGCGTTGACATACGAGCTACTGGAGGCCGAGGGGTACAAGTACACGATCCGGCTGCCCGCGAATGCCGTGCTCCAGCAGCGCATCGGCTGGCTGCTCAAGCGCCCCGTCGGCCGCCCGGCGCATGAGGTGCGGCGCTATCACGCCAGCTTCAGCTATCGGG
>CAITYE010000493.1 GCA_903896535.1 uncultured Paracraurococcus sp. | reverse complement strand
GGGGCCAATATGGCGGCGAACGAACTCGTCGCTCTCCTCCAGCGCGGCAAGCTCGCTGAGCAGGCTCATGCCAGGGTCTCCACGAAGGCGGCATAGGTCGCGGCATCGAGCAGGTCGCCCACCGCGCCGGGATCGACCGGCGCCATGCGGAAGAACCAGCCAGCGCCGGTCGGCTCGCTGTTGATCGCACCAGGATTGTCGGTGAGGGCGGCGTTCACCTCGACGATCTTGCCCGCAACCGGGGCAAAAATGTCGGAGGCCGCCTTGACGCTTTCCACCACCGCGCAGGCCTCGCCGACGACGACCTCCCGGCCGATCTCGGGCAGTTCGACAAAGACCACGTCACCAAGGGCCGTCTGCGCATGGTCGGTGATGCCAACCGTGGCGATCCCACCCTCCAGGCGGACCCATTCGTGATCCTGGGTAAAACGCAAATCGGACATGGTGGCTCCTATCGGGCGTAGCGATGCGGGGTGAAGGGCATGGGCGCGACGCGCGAAGCAAGCGGCTTGCCACGCACCAGCAGTTCAAGCGGCGTGCCGTCGGTGGCGTGTCCGGGCGTGACATAGCCCATGGCCATGGGCGCATTGAGCGAAGGGCCGAACCCGCCCGAGGTGATCTCGCCGATCGGGGCGCCGCCTGGCGCATGGATCGGCGTATGCCCCCGCGCCGGCTGGCGCCCATCCGGGCGGATGCCAACCCGCAGGCGGCGCGGGCCGTTCGCCAGCTCCTCGCGCACCCGCTCGGCGCCGGGAAAGTCCCAGGCCATGCGGCGCCGCTTGCCGATCGACCAGGTAAGCGCCGCCTCGACCGGGCTCGTCGTCTCATCGAGATCACTGCCATAGAGGCAAAGCCCCGCTTCGAGGCGGAGGGAGTCCCGCGCGCCCAGGCCGATCGGCGCCACGCCGGGCTGCGCGAGGAGCAGCTTCGCCAGCGCCGCCGCCTGCTCGGCGGGGACGCTGATCTCGAACCCATCCTCGCCGGTATAGCCGCTGCGGCTGGCGAGGACGGGGATGCCGCCGATGCGTGCCTCGGCCACATCCATGAAGCGCAGGGCGGCGAGTTCGGGCGCCAATGGCGTGATCGCCGCCACCGCCTGCGGCCCTTGCAGCGCCAAAAGGGCGCGGTCCGGCAGCGGATTCAGCCTCACACCGGCCGGCAGCGCCGCGGCGATCCGGGCGAAATCCTCCGCCTTGCGGCTGGCATTGACCACGAGGAACAGCCGCGATCCGAGATTGGCGACCATGAAATCGTCGAAGATCCCGCCGCTTTCAGTGGTCAGCAACGCATAGCGCTGCCGTCCGGGCTGCAGGCCTTCGACATCGGCCGGGGTCAGGCGTTCCAGCGCCGTCGCGGCCCCGGCCCCGAGCAATTCGGCCTGCCCCATATGCGAGACGTCGAACAACCCGGCCTGCGCGCGGGTGTGCAAATGCTCGGTCAGGATGCCGGCCGGGTATTGCACCGGCATGGCATAGCCGGCGAAGGGGACCAGGCGGGCGCCAAGCGAGCGGTGCAGCCCGCCCAGCGGGGTTTCGAGCAAGGGCTCGGTTTCGGGAAGCGGTATCGCCACGGGTCCTCCGGCCGCGCTGTCGCGGCAAGGGTTGCAAGCCGTGGCCCCCCTCTGTCCGGTGACCTGAGAGATTCAACGCCCGGCGAGGACGCCTTACTCCGTCGGTGCCTTCGCTCGGGCGCGAAAGCTTTCCAGAGATCCCTGCTTCGCGCGGTCCCCTTTGCCTGAGCGTTTCCGGGGGCCGGTTGCGCCTTCGGCGGAGGGCCCATGGCGCGGGCCCCCTCTCTCCCGCGCGATATATACGGGAAATCTCAACTAGCGCGATTCGGCGCCCCAGCGCAACCGGAGGCCCGGACCGGCAAGGCTGCTCTAGAGCATGCTGCGTTCACATGCGTTCACGCAGCCCGCTCTAGTGGTCCGATCCCGACGGTTGGTACCCAAGCGTCGGGTGAATCGGCCCACCAAATCAATGGCTAGTGGCGCGTACGAGACGGTACCATCCGTCTGGCACGCACCACTAGCATGTGTTGGATCGCGCGATTCAGCGCCTTCGGCGAGTCCGCCTCAACGCATCGCGCTCTAGCGCGGCCCGCGGCGCCGATTGAGTTCCAGATCCTCGGGCTTCAGTTCAAACGAGACCAAAATGCGATAATCCTTCGCCTTCCGCGTCTCGGTGACCGGCAGTTTGATCGTGACCTGTTCGCTCTGGCCGTCGATCCGGCTCGAATTCCGGCCGAAGGCGACGCTTTCGACAAAGGTTTGTCGGCTGAGGACCGCGCCCGTGGTGTCGTCGATCACCGCCACGAACCATGGCAGGATGACCGTCTGGCTGACCCCGCCAGGGCCCTGTTCGACCTGGAAGCCGACCGTCAGCAGCATGTCCACGCTGGCGCCGTCCCCGCCTCGGTTGCACCCTCCCACCAGGCCGGAAATGCGCGCCTCGTAATCGACATTGATGAGATCCCGCGGACCACCCGGGACATACCGGGTGAGGTCAGCCCCGACCCCGATCAACGACGGCGTGGGGCAGGCGAGCGGGAATCTCGATTTGTTGGAATTCTCGCAGGCCGATAGGGCAAACAGCGCCACAAACCCCAAAGCCAAACGGCCGACCATTCCCACCATCGCCCGTTGCTCCATCTCAGCCTTTAAGAGACCCATCGCAGCGGCTAGTCTGCGCCGCGGCCGCACCCTCTTCCCACCCCCCCGGAGCCACGGCAACCCGGGTTGTCGAGAAAACCATCGCCATGGACCAAACCCCCTCCCCCTCGGCCGTCAGCAAGCCGCGCCTCAAGGTCCTGTTGGCCGGCCCGCGCGGCTTCTGCGCCGGAGTCGACCGGGCGATCAAGATCGTCGAGGAAGCCATCCGCCGCTACGGCGCGCCGGTCTATGTCCGGCACGAGATCGTCCACAACCGCTTCGTGGTCGAGAGCCTGGAGACGCAAGGCGCGATCTTCGTCGAGGAGCTGGATGAGGTGCCGGACGACGCGCCCGTCGTTTTCTCCGCCCATGGCGTGCCGAAATCGGTCCCCGCCGAGGCTGCGCGCCGGAAGCTGTTCTACCTCGATGCCACCTGCCCGCTGGTCAGCAAGGTGCACCGCGAAGCCGAACATCACTTCAATCGCGGCCGGCACATCATCATGATCGGCCATTCGGGTCACCCGGAAGTCATCGGGACCATGGGGCAACTGCCGAACGGCGCCGTAACCCTGATCGAGGACGCGGAGCAGGTGGCGATAATCGCCGTGCCCGCCGACAAGCCGATCGCCTACATCACCCAGACCACGCTCTCGGTCGATGATACGATCGACATCATCGCCGCGCTGCAGGCGCGCTTTCCGGGCATCCACGCCCCCGCCAAGGAAGATATCTGCTACGCCACCACCAATCGTCAGGCGGCTGTCAAGGCCATCGCCGGCCGGGCGGAGCTGATGGTGGTGGTGGGCGCGCCCAACTCGTCGAACTCCCTCCGGCTGGTCGAGGTCGCCAAGCGCGCCGGCTGTCCGCGCGCCATGATGGTGCAGCGGGGCCGCGAGCTCGATCCCGCCATCTGCGAGGGCCTGGGGAGCATCGGCGTCACCGCCGGCGCCAGCGCCCCCGAAGTCCTGGTCGAGGAGGTGCTCGCCCAGCTCCGGGACCGCTTCGATCTGGTGATCGAGGAAGTCGTGGTGGCCGAGGAAACGATCACCTTCAAGCTCCCGGCCGCCTTACACCCGTCAGCCTGATGGCCGTCTATACCGAAGTCGGCGACGAGGCGCTGCGGGAGTTCCTGAGTGCCTACGCGATCGGGGAGCTGATCGCCTTCCGCGGCATCGCGGAGGGGGTGGAAAATTCCAACTACGCGATCAAGACCAGCACCGGCGACTTCGTCCTCACGCTTTATGAAAAGCGCGTCGATCCCGCCGAGCTGCCGTGGTTCCTCGGGCTGATGGAGCATCTGGCGGCGCGCGGCATCGCCTGCCCGCTGCCGGTCGCGGCGCGCGATGGGCAGGCGCTGCGCCAACTCGCCGGCCGGCCGGCGGCGATCTGCACCTTCCTTGCCGGCGTCTGGCCGCGGCGCGTGCGTCCCGAACACTGTGCCCCGCTGGGGGCGGCGCTGGCCGGCCTGCATCTGGCCGGGGCGGATTTCCAGGCGACGCGCCGGAACGGCCTGGGCCCGGAGGCCTGGGGCCCGCTGCTGGATCGCTGCCGCCCCGGCGGCGATGCGGTGCAGCTCGGCCTGCTCGCGGAATTGACCGCGGCCCATGATGCCATCCGCGCCGCCTGGCCGGCGGCCGGTCGCCTGCCGGTCGGGCAGATCCACGCCGACCTCTTTCCCGACAATGTCTTCTTTCTGGAGGATGCGGCGCGCCGCCCCCGGGTCTCCGGCCTGATCGATTTCTATTTCGCGTGCACCGATTTGCTGGCTTACGATATCGCCGTCTGCCTCAATGCCTGGTGCTTCGAAGCCGACGGCGCCTTCAACGTCACCCGGGCGAAAGCCATGCTCAGCGGCTACCAGACGCTGCGGCCGCTGCAGCCGGAGGAGCGGGCGGCCCTGCCCCTGCTGTGCCGCGGCGCGGCGCTGCGCTTCCTGCTGACCCGCCTCTATGACTGGATGGCAACACCGCCGGGCGCGCTGGTGACGCGCAAGGACCCGCTGGAATACGTGCGCAAGCTGCGCTTCTTCAGCAGCTGTGAGGGACCGGGCAGCCTTGGCCTCTGAAGCCGTCGAAATCTGGACCGATGGCGGCTGCAAGCCGAACCCTGGGCCGGGCGGCTGGGCAGCGATCCTGCGCTACGGCAGCACCGAGCGCGAGCTGTCCGGCTATGACGCCGCGACCACCAACAACCGCATGGAGCTGACCGCGGCAATCAGCGCGCTGGAAGCGCTGAAGCGGCCCTGCAGCGTGGTGCTGCACACCGATAGCGAATACGTGCGCAACGGGATCAGCCGCTGGGTGAACGGCTGGGTCCGCAACAACTGGCGCAACAGCGCCAAGGACCCGGTGGCGAACATGGCGCTCTGGCAACGCCTGTTGGCCGCGGCGGCGCCGCATGACATCGACTGGCGCTGGGTCCGGGGCCATGCGGGAGACCCGATGAACGAACGGGCGGATCGCCTGGCGACGGCCGCCAGGGAAGCTGGTCCGGGAGGCGCACCATGAGCACCATTGCCGATGACGGCGCGCTGGTTCTGTTCAGTGGTGGGCAGGATAGCGCCACCTGCCTCGCCTGGGCGCTTGATCGCTTCGCGCGCGTTGAAACGCTCGGCTTCGATTACGGCCAACGCCATCGCATCGAACTCGCCTGCCGGCTGCCATTGCGGGCGGCGATCGCCGGCCTCAGTGACTGGCGCGCCCGGCTGGGCGAGGATCATGTGATCTCCCTGGCCAGCCTCGGCGAAGTCTCGGAAACCGCGCTGACCCGGGACACGGCCATCGGGTTTGCCGCCGATGGCCTGCCGAACACCTTCGTCCCCGGCCGGAACCTGATCTTCCTGACCTTTGCCGCCGCCCTGGCCTATCGCCGTGGCCTGCGGCACCTGGTCACCGGCGTCTGCGAAACCGATTATTCGGGCTATCCGGATTGCCGCGACGACACGCTGAAAGCGCTCCAGGTGGCGATCAACCTCGGCATGGACCGGCGCTTCGTGCTGCATACGCCGCTGATGTGGCGCGACAAGGCCGCGACCTGGCGGCTGGCCGAAAAGCTGGGCGGGGCCCGGCTGGTCGAAGCCATCCGGGCGGACTCCCATAGCTGCTACCTGGGGGATCGGTCGGTGCTGCATGCCTGGGGCCATGGCTGCGGCACCTGCCCGGCCTGTGAACTGCGCCAAGCCGGCTGGATGCGGTATTGCGCCGCACTCCCCCCGGGCCCGGCCTGAGACCGGCGCCGCCCAGGTCAGCCGAGGCGCGGCGCGCCCGCTTGGGTCAGGTGGGACAGCCGGCCCGCGGTCCAGACCGCGACCACCTCCGGCCCGGCGGGATCGACCGCCACGACATCGGCGCGCGCGCCGGGCGAGAGGCTGCCGCGATCCGTGAGACCCGCCGCCAAGGCGGGGTTGCGGGAGACCAGATCCCAGGCCTGTGGCAGATCCAGCACGCCACGCTGCGCCATCACGAAGGGGGCGGCGAGCAGCGCCGGCCAGTGATAATCCGAGGCAAGCACGCTGACCAAGCCACGCTCGGCCAGGGCGGCGGCGCTCGCCCAGCCCAGATGGCTGCCGCCGCGCACCACGTTCGGCGCCCCCATGACGACATGTTCACCATGCGCGCGCGCCTCCCCGGCCACGGCCTCCTGCATCGGGAATTCGCAGATGCTGGCGCCAAGGCCACGGAAATGGACCCGATCGGCGATTTCGGCGTCGTCATGGCTGAGGATGGGGATCCGCCGCTCCCGCGCCGCGGCCGCGATCCGCGCCCGGGTCCGGGGCACTTCGCCGCGTCCCGCGCCGATCCGGCGCGCCAGCGCGGCGAATGCCTCCGACGACAGGCCGCTGCGGCCGGCATATTTCGCGAGTTCCTTGGGCTTCTCTAACTTCGAGAGAATGGACGGCGTGTGATCGTTGAAGCCGAGCAGGTGGACGCGCCCCGCCGCGATATCGGCCAGCGCATCCTCCAGCGCCTCGAGATTGTCCGCCTCGAAGCGCAAATGCACCCGCAGATCGAGCGGCGCCGTGTCGCGCACCGCATCGAGAGCCAGCATGAGCTGGCGCCACATCGCCAAGGACCGCAGCCCCGGCTCCCAGGACAGGGTGATGCCGAGGAACGCCGTGGTGATCCCGCTGCACAGCAGCTGCGCGATGCTGTCCTTGAGCGCGATCGCCGGGGGAAAGCCGACGCCGGGGCGCGGTTCCAGGGCGCGCTCATGCGCATCGCCATGGATATCAACCAGGCCCGGCAAAACCAGCAGCCCGGCCGCATCGAATTGCCGGGCGGCCATCGGCGCCGCCGGCGCGATCCGCCCTTCGGCGAGCGCCAGGGGATGCGCGACCATGGCGCCGTCCCGCAGCACCTGCCCTCCGGAAATCAGCCACTCCACCGGTTCAGTTCTCCACCAGAAGCTGCATGCGGGCCGCGGCATAGCATGCGATGCTCAGCTCGACAGGCTGGCCTTCGGCATCGGCATTGATCGCCTCCGTCACCAGGACGGGCCGCACCCTGGATTGCTCAAGCAGCTTGGCCTCCTCGACACTCGGCATCCGCGCGCCGATCCGCGTGAGCTTGCGCCGATAATTCGGCAGCCCGGACGCCGAAAGCGCCGCGGTGATCGACGGATTGCCGGCGAGCAATTCGGCGATGCGCGGGAAGCGGGTGATGGGCAGGTAATGATAGCCAATGGCGACCGGTCGCTGATCAGCCAGGCAGAGCCGCCGGGCGAACAGGACCGGCTGCCCGCGCTTCACCGCCAAGGCGTCACTGAGCATCAGATCGGCGGGGATTTCCTCGATCTTCAGCATGATCCCGGCGGGCTCGCGGTTTTGCCGCCGGATGGATTCCGAAAAGCGCGTGCGGGGCCCCAGGGGATAATCCAGCACCTCCTCGGAGACGAAGCTGCCCCTGCCCTGTTCAATCCGCACCAGGCCCTGGGCGGCGAGATCTTCCATGGCGCGGCGAATGGTATGCCGGTTCACCTGGAAATGTGCGGCGAAATCCCCCTCGGTCGGCAGGCGAGTCCCCGGCGATAGACGGCCGCTGCCGATGTGCTCGCTGAGGGATGCGGCGATCTGTCGCCACAAGGCGACGCCCTGGCCACGGCTGAGGGATGCCAGCGGGAGAGCCGAAATCATCGAACTGTCATCCGAAGCGGGGATCATCCACGGCATATATATTGGTAGATCACTAGACATCCGAATGTCTAGACCTTAGTAAGCCCCAATGGGCGAGCAGGCAAACGCGATCGCGGCGCGGCGGCATTGGATGTCGGTCCTGGCACGCGCCAGCCACGATGCCTTGGCCAGCCACCTGGCCAGCTGCGCGGCGCTCCCCGCGCACAGCCTGCTCCGCGGGCCGGAGACCGGGCTCGTCATGGTACGCGGCCGGGCGGGCGGCGACGGCGCCCCCTTCAATCTGGGCGAGACGACGGTAACCCGGTGCACGGTGCGGCTGGCGGGCGGCCAGATTGGGCACGCCTATGCCTTGGGCCGGGACCCGGCCCAGGCGGAACTCGCCGCTCTCCTTGATGCCGCCTTGCAGCACCCGGCCCACGCCTCGGAACTTCTGGCGCGGGTGGTCGAACCGCTCGCCCAGGCGCAAGCGGCGGCGCGCGACGCGGTGCTGGCGAAAGCCGCGGCGACGCGGGTTGAATTCCTCGCGATGCAGACCACGCGATGAACCCGGGCTTCGCCGACCCCACGCTTGATGCGCAAACCAGCTTCCGGGCGGTGTTGCACGCCATGGCCCAGCCGGGCCGCGTCATCCGCCTACCCGCCAGCCCCGCCCAGCCGCCCGCTGGTCTGGCCCCCGCTGCCGCGGCCTTGCTGCTCGCGCTGACCGATGCGGATACCCCGGTCTGGCTCGATGCCGGGCCGGCCGCCGCAGCCTGGGGACGCTTCCACGCGGGCTGCCGGATCGTCGACGATCCGCGGCAAGCCAGCTTCGTCTTCGCCAGCGGCCCGCCGCCCAGCCAGGCCGCGCTTGCCCAAGGCAGCGCAGAG